>NZ_QRJA01000003.1:10971-41231 GCF_003471405.1 Collinsella sp. AM20-15AC | reverse complement strand
TATATCATCCCGTGCTCAAACATTCTCGCTGCGCTGCGAAACTGCGCGCGGGACGATATAGGCGGGCGCCCCGGGGACTACGTTGACGCTGCTTGTCTCGCCCAGGTGCCGTCGGGCCAGGGATGGGCGTCTTCGCTGATAGGTGCTTTGCTGAAAGAGCTGCTTTTATTGCGGCTCTTTCTTTGGTTTTGGGTATATTTGTTTTTGTTGAAATGTTATTGCGGATGGACTGGTGACTTGGCTTTCCGCTGTTCTTTGTAGCCGTCTCGGCTTTGGTTGAGGGGAGACTAACTTTTATGCGTATTGTGTTTATGGGTACGCCTGATTTTGCTGTGCCTTCTTTGACTTCGCTTGTTGAGGCTGGGAATGAGATTGCGCTTGTTGTTACTCGTCCTGATGCTGTTCGTGGGCGTGGTAAGAAGCTGGAGCCGTCTCCTGTTAAGGCTAAGGCGCTTGAGCTGGGGTTGCCGGTTGTTGAGGCTAATCGTATGACGCCTGAGGTTGTTGAGGTGCTCAAGGCTGCGCAGGCTGATATTTTCTGTGTGGCAGCCTATGGTTGCATTTTGCCCGATGAGGTGCTGCATATGTCGCCGCTTGGTATTGTGAATGTTCATGCTTCGCTGCTGCCTCGTTGGCGTGGGGCTGCTCCTATTCAGCGTGCCATTCTTGCTGGTGATGAGATTGCTGGCGTTTCTATTATGCGCATTGGGCATGGCGTGGATACCGGCGCCTATTGTGCGCAGGCCTCGATCTCGGTTGCCGGTAAGCATGCCGAGGCGCTGACTATGGAGCTCGCTGAGCTCGGCGGCAAACTGCTTGCCGATACGCTTCCTTCTCTTGCCGATGGCACCGCCGTGTGGATCGAACAGGACGAGGCGCTCGTTACCCATGCTGCCAAGATTTCTAAGCAGGAGATGCGCTTGGATCCGCACATGGCGGCGCTTGATTGCGTGCGTCATGTGCTGGCCTCGTCCGATACCGCGCCTGCTCGTTGCGTGATTGCCGGCAAGACCGTGCGTGTGCTCGATGCTGCGGCGGCTGATGTGTCGCTTGGCGAGGGTCAGGTTCTCGTTCAGGCTAAGCGTGTTTACCTTGGCCTTTCCGATGGCTCGGTTGAGTTGCTCGAGGTTAAGCCTGATGGCAAGCGTGCTATGGCCGCTTCTGCTTGGGCTGCTGGCCTGCAGGGTGCCGATCTTATCTGGGGTGTTTTGTCATGAGCAAGCTGTCTCCCGCGCGCAAGCTTGCGCTCGATGTGTTGATGGAGGCCGATCGCCGCGGCATGTATGCGCGCGACGTGCTGTCCTCTCGCGCATCGGCCAAGGCTATTGACCAGCGCGATTCCGCTTTTGCTGCCCGCTTGGCGCTGGGTGTGGCCGCCACGCAAGGTATTTTGGACGAACTGCTCGATCAGTTTCTCGATAAGCCTAAAAAGGTTGCGCCGCGTGTTCGCATGGCGCTTCGTATCTCGGCCTTCGAGATGCTCTACCTGCATACGCCTGGCCGCGTTGCCGTAAGTCAGGGAGTTGAGCTGGTTCGCTGCGGTGCTAAGTCCGCCGCTGGCTTGGCCAATGCTGTACTCCATAAGGTTTCAGACAATGTTGAGGACTTTGCTACTGCGTCCGATGTGGATGAGTCTGAGCGACGCTTGGTTCGTCTGTCGCGTCTGATGGGTCTTCCTCGCTGGCTGTGCGCTCGCATTATGGCGTCGTTTGACACGCCAGAGGGTGCGCTTAACTTTGCCGGCAATCTGGCCCCCGCGCCGCTGGCCCTACATGAGAACGCCTTTGCGTCCAAGCCCGATCCGTATATCTCGCAGCTTGTGGCACCCGTGTTCCCGGGTTGCCATGCCCCGGTTGATGCCCAGGTTACCGTTGCTTCGGGTGCGTTTGAACGTGCTGCCGCGGTGGCATCTGATCTCAACGCGCAACTTATCGCAACAGCTGCCACGCGCCCCGGTAGCTGCCTTGAGATTGGTGCCGGTCGTGGCACCAAGACCTATGTGATGATGTGCCAGGCCAAGCGTACGGGCTATGAGCGTCAGCATACGGCGCTCGATTTGCATGATCGCAAGTGCGATCTTAATCTCGCTCGCCTGCATAAGGCCGGTATTCAGGGCGTTCGTACGGTTTCGGGTGATGCCTGCGAGCTTAATGAGGTGCTCACATCGTTTGATGCCATGCTTGGCGAGCCGGTTAAGTTCGACACAGTCTTTATCGATGCGCCGTGCTCTGGCACCGGAACCATGCGTCGTCATCCCGAGATCCCGTGGCGCCTGACCGAAAAGGATGTGACGGTTGAGCTACCCAAGCTGCAGCTGACGATGCTCAAGGAAGCCGCTGCGCGCGTGGCTGCCGGCGGCGAGCTCATCTATGCGACGTGCTCGGTCTTTGATGAGGAGAACACGCAGGTTGTGGACGCGTTCTTGGCGTCGCCCGAGGGTGCGGACTTTAGCTTGGAGCCGCTCTCCGAGGCGCAGATTCTGCAACTCCCCGAGTTCGATCAGGCCAAGAAGCTCGTATCCGTACGCCAGAATGATCGAGGCCTCTTCCAAAGCGTGCCGGTAAACGCCGACTCCTACGACGGCCACTTCTGCGCCCGCCTGGTCCACAAGTAACGACTAAGTTGCGGTGAAATAGGGATTGAATAGCGGCTTCTGCCCGCCAAACAGTCCTTATTTCACCGCAACTCATAAGGAAACCTGGGCAGCTAAAGAATCAGCCCCGCGATTGGTGTTGGCGCGGGGCTGATTGGTTTCTAGTGGCTGTGCGGGCAGTTGGCGCAGCAGCCGCTGGTGGCGCTGGTGCTGGAGCCGCCGCTGCGCTGGTCGGTGTTGTAGAAACCGCTGCCGTCGAACTTGATGCCGCTGGCCGAGAACGTCTTGGATGCCGGAGCGCCGCAGCTGGGGCACACGACCTCGGGACTCTCGGACATGGGATGCTCAACCTCAAACACGTTGCCGCAGCTCGAGCACTTGTAATCGTAGCGCGCCATAATACTTCCTTTTCAGCACAAAGCGGGCAGATCACTCTGCCCGCATAAAATCAAACGTCTGTAACTGTACCCTATATCGGGCGTTTTATCACGCTTCGCCCCAGAATCTATGCGTGTTGCGCAGGAGCTGTGCGGTTTTGCCCTCAGCGGCCGCAACGTCGGCCTCGTCAGCCTGCCAGGTCCAGTTGCCCGTGGCCACGCCCGGTACGTTCATGCGCGTGTCGTCGCCAAGCCCCAGCACGTCCTGCAGCGGCATCATCACCAGGGGAGCGTCGCTTGTCAGCGCGTCGCTCATCAGCTTGGCTGCCACCTCAACACCGCTCGGCTCGTCGCCGCCCGCAAAGGAGCGCGTGCACCAACCCGCGAGCGTCGACGTGTCATGCGTCGATGTGTACAGGATCTTGCCGGGCGTAGGGTGCACGCCGCAACGAACGTCGTAATCGCTAAACTCCAGTACGTCCATACCGGGGAAGCCGCAAGTCGAAGCCATGGCGCGAACGCCGGGCGTCAGGTAGCCCAGGTCCTCGGCGATAAAGTTGAGCGGCCCCAGCTCGTCATAGGCGGTCTGGAACAGGTCCTTGCCCGGACCCGCCAGCCAGCGGCCGTCGGCGCAGGCCTTGCCGGCGGGAATGCTAAAGTAGCTGTGGAATCCCAGGAAGTGATCCAGACGCACGCGGTCGTAGAGCGAGAACGCGCGACGCAGGCGATCCATCCACCAGCTATAGCCGTTCTGCTTCATGTGGTCCCAGCGGAACGTCGGGTTGCCCCACACCTGACCCTCGGGTGCAAAGTTGTCGGGTGGCGCACCGGAGATCTCGATTGCCTTGCCGGTATCGGACAGCCAGAAGTTCTCGGGCTCGCTCCACGCGTCGGCCGAATCGTCCGAGACATACATCGGGATATCGCCGATGACCTCGATGCCCTTCTTGTGCGCGTAGTTCATGAGCTCGCACCAGGCTAGGTCAAAGCGGTACTGCATGTACGCCTGCAGCTCTGCCTCGTCGTGGAAACGCTTGTCGTCAATCAGGTGCTCGTTGTAGCGCGCGACATCCGTCGGCCAATCGTGGCGCGACTCGCCCTTAAAGTACTTCTTAACGGCCATGTAGACGCAGTATTTCTCGAGCCAATCGGCGTTGCGATGTTTAAACGCGGTGTAGAGCGGATCGGCATCTTCGCCGCCACGGGCCTTCCAAGTCTCAAAGTCGGCCGCCAGCTCCTCTTGGCTCTCGGGCAGCAGGTCAATATTGCCCGCAAAGGCCGAAGGCCCGGCGTAAGGGGAGCGGAAGAAGTCCGTTGGGTTGACAGGCAGGACCTGCCAGTAGCGCATGCCCATAGCGGACAGATGGTCGATAAAGCGACGCGTGGGTGCGCCGATCGTGCCGGGCTTGCCGTCATCGGTCGGTACCGAGGTGATATGGCACACAACGCCCGCGCCGTGATCGAGCGGCTCCTGCAAGCGCTGCTCGGCATGGTGATAGATGATCGACGAGCCCAGCGGATACAAATCGAGCGTGACCGTGCCGTTGTGGATCTCGCACTCGTGACCGCTGATCACGTCACTCGCGCATTCGTCGAGCGCCGGAATCGTCACGCGGTGCGAATTGCGCAGACTACGGTTGATGATAACCGTCGCGGACTCGCCATCCTTGCCCGTGCGGTTGTATGCCAGCACCTCGTCGTTGAGCGCGAAGGCCTTGATCTCGCCGTCGATCATAAACGGCAGTGCGCGGCGTACGGCGGAGGCGTTTTTGACAATAGCCAGTGTGTCGAAGTCGTGCAGTTGGTCCTTGGTCGGCAGGGTGCGGCGGTTGCCCGGATCGGTTAGACCCTCCAGGCCGTATTCGTCGCCGTAGTAGATCGAAGGCACGCCGGGGAAAGACATCTGCATGAGCGTGGCGAGCCAAAAACGGCTCTTGGCCAGGCCCATCGAGTTCTCGTCCAGGCGCCATTTGCTGCGTTCACACTCGGGCAGCTGCGACTCGTCGGGGCCGCCGCCGAGCACCGAGATGATACGCGGGCGATCGTGGCTCGACAGCAGGTTGAGCGCGCAGGACAATGCCTCGCTCGGGTAGTTCTCGCGGAGGGTCTCGATATCTTCAGCAGCTTGGTAAGCGTTTTTGTAGCCCATCAAAAAGCCGATGACCATGTCGCGGAAGGGGTAATCCATGGCCGAGTCGAGCTCGGAGCCTTGCAGGTAGCGGCGCAAATGACCATAGCTGATCTTGTTGGAGGCATCTTCCCAGACTTCGCCGAGCAACAGTGCGTCAGGCTTTTCGGCAAGTACTGCCTTCTTGATCTCGGTCAGGAAATCGTCCGAAAGCTCGTCAGCGACGTCCAGGCGCCAGCCATGAGCGCCGGCACGTAGCCATTTACGGATCACGCCGTCCTTGCCCAGGAGCCGCTCGCGTACCAGCTCGGAGCTCTCATTGATGGCAGGCATGTTGCCCACGCCCCACCAGCAGTCATACGAACCGTCCTCATGGAAGTAAAACGCATCGCGCCACGGCGAATCCTTGCTCTGCCACGCGCCCACGCCGGGGTAGTTGCCATAGCGGTTGAAATAGATCGAATCGTCGCCCGTGTGGTTGAACACACCGTCGAGAATGATGGAAATGCCCAGCTTTTCGGCCGCCTGACACAGTTCGGTAAAGTCCTGCTCGGTGCCCAGAATCGGATCGATCTTGGTGTAATCGGCGGTGTCGTAGCGGTGGTTACTCGCGGCTTCAAAAATGGGGTTGAGGTAGATAGCTGTAAATCCCAACTCGGCGATGCGGGGCAGGTCTTCCTGGATGCCCTTGAGCGAGCCGCCGTAGAAGTCCCAGGTCTTGATGGAGCCGTCTTCGGCGCGCTCGTACACGGGCGGCTCGTTCCAGTCCTCGACCATACGGCGCTGGATTCCGTTGCGCGGTTTTTCGACCTCGGCCAGCGTGCGCTCGCGCCAGTTTTCGTCACGGGCGTAGCGATCGGGGAAGATCTGGTAGACCATGCCACGCTCGTACCACTCGGGACGCACTTCGCGGTGCTTATAGACGGTAATCTGGAAGGACGGAACCTCGGCGTAGCCGTAAGTTACGCCCTCGCCACCGGTGCGGCCTTGCGGCGCGCCCAGGCGAACCTCGGGCTGGCCCTCGATATTGCAGATAAAGCTGTACCAGATAAGACAGGGCTCGGTGCACTCAAGCTCTACGGTAAATATGCCGTCGCCCTCGTGCGTCATGGGATACAGAGACTCACCGATCTCATCTACCCAGGTACGCAACGTAAGCGTTGCCTGGTTGGGATCGGCATCCTCCAAAATCACGGAGAGCGAAAGGGTAGTTCCTGTGGTCACAGCGCCAAACGGAGTGCGAAACTGCGGCAGACGGCTGTTGTGAATCAATCTCATAATACGGTCCAGTTCAATAGAATCACGGCCTGCGGGCCATGGCTTTACGCACAAGTTGTAAGTATATCTTTTGTACACAGGCTGTATAAACAACATCCGTTTACCATCGGCGAACGGTTGTCCTAGAAAATCGTTTTACCAATACCTACAGAGAAGGGGCGCCCGGTTGGAGCGCCCCTTGCTTAGGGTTTGATGAGGTTTTGGATCGTCTGTGGGCTAGCGACGCTTGCGGGTGGCCGTTGCCTTGCGGACGGAGGTCTTCTTGGTCGGAGCCTTTTCCTCGGTCGCGACGACGGGGGAGACCGGGGCCTTCTTGGCGGGCTCGGCCTTTGCCGTAGCCTTCGGAGCGGTCTTGACCTCAGCGGCCTTTGGTGCCGGCTTGGCCTTTACTGCAGGCTTGGCCTCGGCCTTAGCCTCTGCCTTGGGAGTTGCGGCCTTTGCCGTGGACTTCTTGGCCGTCGTCGTTGCGCGCTTGCGCGTGGTGGTCTTGGCGGTCGGCTTGGCCTCGACAGCTGCCTCGGCCTTGGGCTCGGCGGCTGTCTCCTCGACCTTGACGGCGGGCTTTGCGGCAGCCTTCGGAGCGGCCTTTGTCACAGTAGCCTTGGCGGCCGTCGAATTCGTTGCCGTGGTCTTCTTGGCAGCTGTTGCCTTCTTGGCGGTCGTGGTCGTCTTCTTGGCAGCGGTCTTTGCCGGAGCCTTGGCGGACGGCTTGACCTCTGCGACCTCGGCCTTTACCTCAGGAGCGGCCTCGACCTCGGCGGCCTTCTTGGCAGCGGCGGTCGTGCGCTTGCGCGTGGTCGTTGCCTTGGCAGTAGTTGCCTTGGCAGCGGTGGCCTTGCTCGCAGCGGTCTTCGTGGTCGTGGTCTTCTTAGCCGTCGTCTTACGGGTCGCGGTCTTCTTAGCTACGGGCTTTACAGCAGGCTTGACCTCGACCTCTGCCTTGTGAGCAACCTCAGCCTTCACCTCAGGCTCGGCCTTTGCTGGCTCAGCCTCAACCGGCTTCTCTTCGGCCTTGGGCTCCTCAGCGGCCACCGGCTCAGCAACAGCCTCAGACTCGTCGACAACAGCTGCCGGCCTCTCAATCTCCGGGTGCATAAAGAAGTACAGGTCCAGATACTTGTCGGCCGAGCGCGTCCAGCTAAAGTCCTGGCTCATGGCCTGCGTGACCAGCTGGTTCCAGGCATCGCGGTTATCCCAGAACAGGCGTGCCGCACGGAACACGGCGTCGCCCATCTCGTCGCCGTTAAAGTTACTAAACGAGAAGCCCGTGCCCTCGCCGGTAAACTCGTTATACGGAATCACCGTGTCCTTCAGACCGCCAGTCTCGCGAACAATCGGCAGGGTGCCGTAGCGCATGGCGATGATCTGCGACAGGCCGCAGGGCTCAAACTTCGAAGGCATCAGGAACATGTCGGCTGCGGCATACATACGCTGCGACAGCGCCGGATCGAACTCGATACGTGCGGCCATGGTGCCGGGGTACTTGTCCTGGAAGTAGCGCAGGCCGTCCTCGTAGTCGCGGTCGCCGGTGCCCAGCACGGCCACCTGAACGCCGCCGGCCAGGATGCGGTCGAGCGCGTACATAACCAGGTCCATGCCCTTCTGGCGCGTCAAGCGCGTGACCATCACCATGAGCGGGCGGTCGTCGCGCACCTCGAGCCCCAGTTCCTCCTGCAGCTTTGCCTTGCACACGGCCTTGCCGGAACGGTCATCAACCGTGTAGTTGGCGGCAATGCGCTTGTCGGTCGCCGGGTCAAAGCCCGCCACGTCAATGCCGTTCAAAATGCCCTGCAGCGCATAGGAGCGCTCGCGCAGCACGCCGTCCAGGCCCTCGCCAAACTCGGGCGTCTGGATCTCGTTGGCATAGGTGGGGCTCACCGTGGTGATGGCGTCGGCATAGCGAAGCGCGCCCAGCATATAGTTGACGCTGCAGGCGTCGCAACGCAGCTGCGAGGCGGCAGCGGGAATATGCGCCACACCCAGGATGTCCTCCATCACGGTGTCGCTAAACTGGCCCTGGAACGCCACGTTGTGGATCGAGAACACGGTCTTGACGCGGTCGTACAGCGGAAGGCCCTGGTAGAACTCGCGCAAGAACACGGGCGCCAGTGCCGTCTGCCAGTCGTTGCAGTGCAGAATGTCGCACTCAAAACCGGCCGGCAGGTGCTGCAGACTCTCGGTGATGGCCTTGGAGAAGAATGCAAAGCGCTCGCCGTCATCAAAGAAGCCGTACGGATAGTCGCGCGCAAAGTAGCGCTCGTTATCGATGAACATATAGGTGACGCCGTCGTGCTCGAGCTTCTCGAGCCCGCAGTACTCATTGCGCCAGCCCAGGCTCACGTAAAAGTCGGAGAAGTGCTCCATCTGCGCCTTGTACTCGTCCTTGATGGTGGCGTACTTGGGCACCATGACGATGACCTCGGCGCCGGCGCGCACGAGCGCCGCAGGCAGCGAGCCCGCCACGTCGCCCAGGCCACCGGTCTTCACAAACGGTGCGCACTCGGCCGAGGCAAACACGATCTGCATCTTTTTGCTGGAATCTGCCATATTGTCTCCCATGTTGCAATTCGAGAATAGCCGCCTGGCACAAACCGGGCGGCTATTCTACATGTTACGAGCGATGTTGCGGTGCCAACGTTAACGTACGATGGTGGTGTCGGAAGTTAACGGAGCCTTGCCCAGCACCAGGATGTTCTCGGGCGTGCCGCGAAGCTCGGTGTTGGTGGGAACCACGTTGTTTTTGTCCAGAATGGCGTTCTCAACGCGGGCGCCGCTCTTGATGATGCAGCTCTGGTTGATGATCGAATTGGTGACCGACGCACCTTCCTCGACCACGACGCCGCGCGACAGGATCGAGTTGCGCACGGTGCCCTTGATGATGCAGCCGGCCGAGATGATCGAGTTGCACGCGTGGCTGCCGGTCGCATAGCGCGAAGGCGGCACGTCGTGAGCCTTGGTCAGGATCGGGCGCTCGGGATCGAAGAGCTGGTCGGCCACGGTCTGGTCGAGCAGGTCCATGCTGCGGCGATACAGCGACTTCTCGCTAAACACGCCCACGACCTCGCCCTTGTACTCGTAGCTGCACACGTCGATGTTGCCAAAGTCGCCCTGGAGTGCCTCGAGCAGGTCCAGATAGTCGGCGGCCTGGTAGTGGTCGATGATCTCGAGCAGCGTCTCACGGTTGACGATGCAGCAGTCCATGGAGGCGTTGTCGCCGTACACGACGCCGGCGCTCACGCCCGTCAGGCGGCCGTTCTCGTTAATCTCGAGCTTGGTCTCGTCATCGACGTTGCGCGTGGCCTTGCAGTACACCACGGTCATCTGGGCGCCGGAGTTCTCGTGCGCCTCGATGATGGTGTTGAGGTCCATGTTAAAGATGATGTTGGTGCCCATCATCACGACATAGGGCTTCTCCGAGCGCTGGAACAGCGTCTTGTTGGAGATGATGTCGCGCAGCAGGAAGCGCATGCCGCCCTTGGTGGTGCCATACGCGTTGCCGGGCACCATGAACAGGCCGCCCTTCTTGCGGTCCAGGCCCCAGTCCTTGCCTGAGCCCACGTGGTCGATCAGCGAGCGGTAGTTGCCCGGCATGACGACGCCGACGGTCTTAATGCCGGCATTCATCATGTTGGACAGCGGGAAGTCGATCAGGCGGTAGCGGCCCAAAAACGGGACGGACGCGATGGGGCGGTCCTTGAGCAGCACGCTGCCGTAGGTCGAAGAGTAGTTAGCGGTGATATAACCGATGGCCTTGCGATTGATCATCGGATCATTCCCCCTTCCCGATAACGACGTCATTTCCAACGACGGCCGTATCCTTGGTGGTATCGACAGAGCCGAGCTTCACGCCCTCTTCGACCGTGGAGTTCTCGCCCAAAATAGCGCGGCAGATGTGCGCGCCGCTCTTAACGTGCGCACCCGGCAGCAGCACGGAGTCCTCGACCACGGCGCGCTCCTCGATGATGACATCGGTCGAAAGGATCGAGTGGCGAGCGGTGCCGTAGATCTTGCAGCCATTGGAGACCAGGCAGTCGTCTAGGCGGCCGTCCGGGCCAATGTAGTGCGGCGGACGCGTGGTGATGTTGGACATGATGGGGAAGTTCTTGTCGAACAGATCGAACTCGGGGTTGTTACCCAGCAGGTCCATCGAGGTCTCATGGAAGCTGGCGATGGTGCCGACATCCTTCCAAAAGCCGTGGAACTCGTAGCTGTACAGGCGCTTGTTCTCACCGAGCAGCTTGGGGATGATGTCCTTGCCAAAGTCGTGGCTCGAGCGCTGGTCCAGAGCGTCCTCCTCGAGCGCCTCGATCAGCACGTCGGCCGAGAAGATGTAGATGCCCATGGAGGCGAGGTTCGAATCGGGCTTCTCGGGCTTCTCGGTAAACTTGGTGATGCGGCCGTCCTCGGGGTCGGTGGTCAGGATGCCAAAGCGGCTGGCCTCCTCCCACGGCACGGGCATAACGCTCACCGTGAGGTCGGCATTGTTCTCAATGTGCGTCTTGAGCATCTTGCGGTAGTCCATGCGATACAGGTGATCGCCCGAAAGAATCAGGACGTACTTGGGGTCGTTGGCCTTGATGTAGTCGAGGTTCTGCGTAATGGCGTCGGCCGTGCCCGCATACCAGGCGCCGCCGGTCTGCGTCTCGTACGGCGGCAGGATCGACACGCCGCCGTCGCGGCTGTCCAGATCCCACGCCTCGCCAGAGCCCACGTAGGCATGCAGCAGGTAGGGACGATACTGCGTCAGAACGCCCACCGTGTCGATGCCCGAGTTGGAGCAGTTGGAGAGCGAAAAGTCGATAATGCGGAACTTGCCACCAAAGCTAACCGCCGGCTTGGCGATCTTTTGGGTGAGTGCCCCCAATCGGCTGCCCTGTCCTCCTGCGAGGAGCATCGCGATGCATTCTTTCTTACTCATCGATTTCTCCTTCTGTCATCGATGTTCCTAAACCCATTGACGACGGGCGCGGCGCTCGGTCGCGCCCGTCGAGTAATGCCGTGCGGCAAAGGGAGCTCGCGCGCCTTTACGCGTGCCAGATCTCGTCGCGGTACTCGCGAATGGTACGGTCGCTCGAGAACCAGCCGGAGGAGGCGGTGTTGAGCAGGGCCTTGCGGTTCCAGGTCTCCTGGTCGCCGTAGCTGCCCGTGAGGTTCTCCCATGCATCCACGTAGCTGCGGAAGTCGGCCATGACCAGGTCGGGGTCGTTGTTGTTCATGAGCTCGTTGTAGATGCTCTCGAAATTGCCCGAAAGAGCCGCAAAGGTGTTGTCCTTGAGCTCGTCCATAACGCGACCCAGACGCTCGCGATCGCCGTTGAGGGTATCCCACGCAAAGTAGCTGTTGGATGCCCAGAGCTGCTCGACCTCGGGTGCGGTCAGGCCAAAGATGGCCTCGTTTTCGCGGCCGGCCAGGTCGGCGATCTCGATGTTGGCGCCGTCGAGGGTGCCCAGCGTAATGGCGCCGTTCATCATGAGCTTCATGTTGGAGGTGCCCGAGGCCTCCTTGCCGGCCGTGGAGATCTGCTCCGAGATCTCGGCGGCTGGGTAGATGAGCTGAGCGTTGCTCACACGGAAGTTGGGGATAAAGCAGACCTTCATGACCTCGTTGACGCGGGCATCGTTGTTGATGACGTCGGCCACGGAGTTAATGAGGCGGATGGTCTCCTTGGCAAAGGTGTAGCTCGAGGCAGCCTTGCCGCTAAAGATGAAGGTCGTCGGCGTCACGTGGAAGTTAGGATCGGCGATGCGACGGTTGTAGATGTCCATCACCTTCATGATGTTCATGAGCTGGCGCTTATAGGCGTGGAAGCGCTTTACCTGGACATCGAAGACGGTGTTGGGGTCGATAACCAGACCGGTCTCGGCCTTGACGTAGGCGGCCAGGCGCTCCTTGTTAGCGCGCTTGGAGGCACCCACGGCCTTCAGGAACTCGGTGTCGTCCTTAAACTCCTTGAGTTTCTCAAGCTCAAAGGCGTCTTTGAGCCAGCCATCGCCAATGGCCTCGGTCACGAGCTTGGCGTAGGTGGGGTTGGCCTCGGCAAAGAAGCGACGGTGCGAGATGCCGTTGGTCTTGTTGTTGAACTTCTCGGGCGTCAGGGCATAGAAGTCCTTGAGCACGATGTTCTTGATGATGTCGGAATGGATCTTGGCCACGCCGTTGACGCTGTGGCTGCAGATCACGGACAGGTTGGCCATGCGAATCTCGCCGTCCCACAGGATGGCGGTCTGGCGCAGACGCTCCTGCCAGCCCTCCTTCGTGGTGTCGAACGACTCGTGCCAACGACGGCTGATCTCGTCGATGATCTGGTACACGCGGGGGAGGAGCTTGGAGAACGTGCCGATAGGCCACTTCTCCAAGGCCTCGGGCAGGATGGTGTGGTTGGTGTAGCTCACGACCTGCGTCACGATGTTCCAGGCGTCATCCCACTCGAGCTTCTTCTCGTCGATGAGGATGCGCATGAGCTCGGGGCCGCACATGGCGGGGTGAGTATCGTTGGTGTGGATGGCCACAAACTGCGGCAGCAGCTCCCAGTTCGCGCCGTGCTCCTTCTCAAAGGTGTCGAGCAGGCTGTAGATGCCGGCCGAAACAAACAGGTACTCCTGCTTCAGGCGCAGCAGACGACCGTGCTCGCCGGCGTCGTTGGGGTAGAGAATGGCGCTAATGGCCTCGGCCTCGGCGCGCTCGGCATCGGCCAGGGCATAGTCGCCGCGGTTGAAGGCCTCCAGGTCAAAGTGCTCCTCGACCGGCTCGGCGGCCCAGACGCGCAGCTTGTTGACGGTCTCGCCGGCATAGCCCACCACGGGGATGTCATAAGGGACAGCCAGGATGTCCTGCGTGTCCACCGTGCGGTAGAACGTGCGGCCGTTCTCCTCAAAGCCCTCAACATGGCCACCAAACTTGATGGTCACGGCCTTGTCCTGACGACGGACTTCCCAAGGATAGCCGTGGGTGAGCCACTCGTCGGTGGCCTCGACCTGGCTGCCGTTGACGA
This sequence comes from Collinsella sp. AM20-15AC, assembly GCF_003471405.1. Classification (NCBI taxonomy): domain Bacteria; kingdom Bacillati; phylum Actinomycetota; class Coriobacteriia; order Coriobacteriales; family Coriobacteriaceae; genus Collinsella; species Collinsella sp. AM20-15AC. The sequence goes on along the minus strand of NZ_QRJA01000003.1, from coordinate 27,864 downwards.
TCTCCTGCTTAAACAGGCCGTAGCGGTAGCGCATGCCGTTGCCGTAGCCGGCAATGCCCTCGGCTGCCATGGAATCCAGGAAGCACGCTGCCAGACGGCCCAGGCCACCGTTGCCCAGAGCCGGATCGGGCTCCTGGTTCTCGATGACGGACAGGTCAAAGCCCATGTCGTCGAGCGCCTCGGCGACCATGTCGCGCACGCCAAAGTTGAGCAGGTAGTTGTCGAGCAGGCGACCGATCAAAAACTCGATCGAGAAATAGTACACGCGCTTCTTGCCCTCGGCGGTCACACGGGCGTCACTCTTGGTGGCAACGGTGCGCGCCTTCTCGGCCACGAGCTTGGCCAGGGCGTTAAAGCGGTCGAGGTCGCTGGCGGCCTCGACGCTCTTGCCGCTGATGCTCATGACGGCATCGCGATAGAGCTCGGTAAACTCCTGCTTGTTGTCGAAGATCTTATTCATACGTTCCTTTCCCCCGGGGATGTTTCTCCCGGAACGGTTATGACTTGTATCCTACGCCTCGTCGGGGCGGGTAATTACAGCTGTAACGGTTTTGTTACGCATCCTTGGCAGACGGCTTATCAGAAGCAGACTTGGTCTTGGTAGCGGCCTTTTTGGCAGCTGGTTTCTTGGCTGCGGCCTTAGCAGCGGGCTTTGCGGCAGCCTTGGCCTTGGCCTTGGTCGTCGTGGCCTTCGCCTTAGCCGGAGCCTTCTTGGCAGCCGCAGGCTTAGGCTTCACCGAGGACGTGCGCTTTTTGGGCGCAGCCTTGGGCTCCTCGACCACGGGCGGCTTGTAGCTGCTGGGACCGCGGCGCTTAAGCACCACGCCAGCTAGGCCGGGCACCTTAATCTCAATGGAGTCCATCTGCCCGTTCCAGGGATAGGGCTCGCTCGAGCAGGTGTAGGGCTCCTCACCGGCGTATCCGCTGCCACCGAACTCGGGACGGTCGGAATCAAAGATGACCTCCCAGTCACCCTCGCGCGGCACGCCCACGCGGAAGCTCTCGTAGCTTGCCGGATCAAAGTTGATCAAGATCACCAGGTCGTCATCGACGTCCTCGCCCTGGCGCACAAAGCTCACGATGGACTGCTTGGAGTTGTCCGCATCGATCCAGGTAAAGCCGTCGTCGGTGTAGCCGCGCTCGTACAGGGCGGGCTCGGCGGTGTACAGGTGGTTGAGCGCCTTGATAAACGCCTGATGATGACGGTGGGTCTCGTACTCCTCGGTTAGGAACCACTGGATGGACTCGTAGTAGCGCCACTCAATAAACTGGCCAATCTCGTTGCCCATAAAGTTGAGCTTGGCGCCGGGGTGCGTCATCTGGTAGAAGGCGAGCGTGCGCAGGCCGGCAAACTGGCGCCACCAGTCGCCCGGCATGCGGCCGATCAGCGAGCACTTGCCGTGAACGACCTCGTCGTGGCTCAGCGGACAAATAAAGTTCTCGGTAAAGGCGTACATGATGGAGAACGTGAGCAGCCCGTGGTTGCCGGGGCGCCACGGAAAATCGGTCTGCATGTAGTGCAGGGTATCGTTCATCCAGCCCATGTCCCACTTGTAGTGGAAGCCCAGACCGCCGTCCTGCGGCGGGTAGGTCACGAGCGGCCACGCGGTGGACTCCTCGGCCATCATCATCACGTCGGGGAAGTGGGCCTCCACGGCGCAGTTGACCTGACGGATAAACGCGCTGGCGTCCAGGTCCTCCTCGGTTCCGTACTTGTTGAACTTCTTTTGGCCCGGATCGTCGATGCCAAAGTTGAGGTACAGCATGCTGGACACGCCATCCATGCGGATGCCGTCAACGTGGAAGTTCTCGAGCCAGTACAGCACGTTGGAGACCAGGAAGGAGCGGACCTCGCCGCGGGCGAAGTCAAACTTGTGCGTGCCCCAGTTGGGGTGAATCTCGTGCTCAAACAGCATGTGGCCGTTAAAGGTGGCAAGGCCGTGGGAGTCGGCGCAAAAACCGCCGGGCACCCAGTCCATGATCACGCCGATGCCTGCCTCGTGGCATGCATCGATAAAGTGCATGAGTTGCTGCGGGTCGCCATAGCGCGAAGTGGCGGCATAGTAGCCGGTCGTCTGGTAGCCCCAGGAGCCATCGAAGGGATGCTCCATGAGCGGCATGACCTCGATATGCGTATAGCCCATGTCGCGCACGTAGTCCACGAGCTCCACCGACAGGTCGTCGTAGGTGTAAAACTCGCCGCGCTGCGCGGGGAAGGGATCCATGGGGCCGGGATAGTTGCCATACTCGTCCGGCTCGCCCTGCGGCGCGTCGCCGTGGCGCTTCCACGAGCCAATATGCACCTCGTAGATGTTGAGCGGCTGCGACATGTGGTTGTGGCCGGCGCGGCGCTTGAGCCATGCGGCGTCGTTCCATTTGTAGCCATCGAGGGTCCACAGCACGCTAGCGGTACCCGGAGGGCACTCGGCCTTGAAGGCGTACGGATCGGCCTTGTAGAGCTTCTCGCCCTCGTTGGTCTCAATGAGATACTTATAGAGCTGACCTTGTTCTGCGCCAGGAATAAAGCCTTCCCAAATAGCGCTCGTATGCACGGGCACCAGAGGGTTGGCTTCCTCATCCCAGTCGTTAAATTCGCCAATGACATGCACGCTCTTTACATCGGGCGCCCAAACGCAAAAGCGCCAGCCGCGCGTACGGTTCTGCGTGTCGGGGTGCGCGCCCATCTTTTCCCAGCTGCGCTCCCACGTGCCGATGCCAAATAGATAGACATCGTCCTTGGTGAGCTCCGGTGCGTGCGGGGCGGCTTTACGGGTTGCGGGCTTTTTAGCCGTTGGCTTTAGCTTTGTATCGCTCACGTTTGATCCCATCATGACGCGGCAGCGTGTTGCCTTGGTGACTAGATGCGAAAGGTCCAAGGCTGCACGAATCGAAGGGACGTCGATAGTTCTATGATTCGTTCCACCTCGCGTGCTCGGTGGAACTTTCGGCAGAAACTACGATAACACCTGTACGTTACTTTTATGAAGGAAAGTGGTTTTTGGGCGGCGTTTAATCGGTAAGCGCCATGTTTAGACCACTGGCAGAATTGCGATGGTAAAACTCTTGACAGTTTTACCAATAAGGGTTTTTTGATTGTTGGTTTGACGTTTGGTAAAACGTTTTTAGCAGGTTGTTTACCCTTTGACATCGAAAGGTTCTTTTATGTCCCAGATCGCCGCCCACAATGTCGCTTTTATTTTCGATTGCGACGGCACACTGGTTAATAGCACCCCCGTTTGGGCCTATGCCCAGCCCGAGTTATTGCACCGCCACGGCATGGATGTAACGGTCGACGATTTTGCCCAGTTTGAGCATTTGTCGCTCGAGGACGAGTGCCAGGCCTACCACGACACCTGGGGCATTGGCGCGAATGGTGAGGAGCTGTACCGCGAGCTGAGCGAGATCCTGATCGATGGCTATTCCAAGGTGCCGCCGCGCGAGGGGCTCCTGGCGTTTCTGGAGCAGGCGAAGGCGGCCGGTATTGCCATGTGCGTTGCCACTTCTACACCGGCCGAGCTGGTTAAGTCTGCGCTAGCGGGAGCCGGGCTCGACGCGTACATGGAGTTTGTTACCACGACGGGTGAGGCAGGACGCTCCAAACAGTTCCCCGACGTATACGAGCTGGCGCTGCGCCGTCTGGAGGAGCACCATGGGCATCAGTTTGAGCGCGCATGGGTGTTTGAGGATGCGGTCTTTGGCCTTAAGAGTTCTGGCGCCGCCGGCTTTATGCGTGTGGGCATCTATGACCCGCATGGTCGTATGGAGCGCGACGATGTGTGCGCCAACTGCGATATCTTTATTGACAGCTATGAAGACCTGGATCTGGCCCGTGTTCTTTCGTTTGAGGGATAGGCGAGGGCTGTGGCTTGCAAGGTATTAGTGGTCTGCGGCTCGCCCGTGGTGGCGAGCGCGGATCTGTTGCGTAAGTTAGCAGGGGAGTGTGACCACGTTGTCGCCGTGGACCGCGGGCTCGACGCGCTACTGAACGCTGGCCTGGGATGCGACGTGTATGTGGGGGATGCCGACACGGTGGGTGATGCGGGTCGTGCGTTGGTCGACGCCGCCACCGACTTTGAAGTTGAGCGCCACGACCCATACAAGGACTATACCGATCTGGCGCTGGCGCTCGATTCCGTCCGCCGTCGCTGGCCGTGTGCCGAAGTGGTTGCGACCTGCGCCACCGGCGGCCGCCCCGACATGGCCCTAAGCGTCCTAGGCCTACTAGCAGCTTACAAAGATGCCCCCGTCTGGATCGCAGAAGACGAAGTAACGGCCCGCATTCTGCACGAAGGCGAATCCTGGACCATTGAGAATGCAACCGGCAAAACCTTCTCCATAATCGCCATAGCCCCCAACACCAAGGTAAGCGAACACGGCCTAGAATGGGAACTAGATCACGCTTCGTTAGGTCTACTAGCCGACACCGGCATCAGCAACGTCGTCAGGTCAACAGCCACAATCCAAGTCCACACTGGCACCGCCATCGCTTACCTATATCAATAGGTATTTAAAATCTGACCCAAAAAAAGTCCTTGCGCGTCGCGCCAACTTCCCCTATAGTGTTTCCTCGTCACGGGGGCGTAGCTCAGCTGGGAGAGCGCTTGACTGGCAGTCAAGAGGTCAGGGGTTCGATCCCCCTCGTCTCCACCATCGTGAATGTAAAGGCCTTCGGAATCTCGAAGGCCTTTTTTCATGCCAAAACGCCTCGCGTCACAAATCCTTCCTTACACCAACAAAAAGTTGCACAATTTATTTCCCATGTCTGTACATAGTTTGTTAGACAAGCGCAATTACCAGTGCAGCTCGCTGCTCCATTTGGGCTTCAGGAACGCTCCCAATTATTGCCAGTACCTCAATAGCCTGCATCAATGTGAACAACATCCCAAAACAACCCCCTTGAACACGCTAAATGAACGAAATGTTGTCCGCCATTAGCCAAATCAGTTTCGCTATCAGCTTGTGCTAGAATACTTAACGTTACATGAGTTCAACTGTGCTCAAGGCTCCAGCAAGTCATAAAGCGCAGGGTCGATCAGCATCCGGCCGTAACGGCGGTGCCAGAAACACCAGGAGCTCCAATATAGATGTCATGCGACGTTATTTGCATTGAGTTAATTCTAAGATGCATTTAATAGCTTGCGTGTCAAAGCGTAGCAGTCCTTCAGCTGTTTGCGTGCGGTGCAGTTTTGAATTCTCTTGACTGGATCGCACGCAGCCAGCTGAGTTTGTTGGTGTATTTGCGATACACACCAACAAACTCAGCGCTGCGTCATACATACCGTTCACGGTGGGGCAGAGCCACGTGCTTGTCTGACTGGGCTCAGGGTTTGAATATGGAGCGCCTCCGCGCACAAGCGCCCTGGCGAAGCCATACCCAAACCCCGTGAGCCACACGTAAGACAGAAAGGGGGTGGTGCTCGTGTGGTATGTAATCCAGGTCATTAACGGTCGCGAAGACGTAATGCGCGAGCGCATCGATCGCGTGGTGCCGGCTGGCGCCATGCAGGAGCTCTTTTATCCCCAATATCAAACCGAGATCAAAGTTCACGGCGAATGGGTCAAAACAACTAAGCCGCTCTTTTCCGGTTATCTTATCTGCGATACGGCAGATCCCCGCACCGTGCAACAGTATCTGCTACGCATGGACGACTTTGCCCGGGTGCTATCCCAGGACGGTCAGTTTGTGCCGCTGGCAAAAGAAGAGGTCCAGCTTATTGGCGGCTTTACGCACAGGGGGGACCGCGTAGTGCCCATGAGCGAAGCCCTAAAAGACGGTGACCAGGTCGTAGTGACGGCAGGTCCGCTGCTGGGCCACGAAGGCCTTATCAAAACCATAAACAGACGCAAGAGCACTGTTTATTTAGTGCTTGATCTGTGCGGCCGACGCGTTACTACGCGCGTTGGCCTCGCCGTGCTTTCAAGCGAGCAGCGCGTCATGCGAAACCTCAAAAAGGCTATCGCCTAAGTGCAGGCGACTGTTTGAGGGAACAGGGATGATCCCCGGGGGCGGGGACGTAGTGTTGGAAGAGAGCATGCAAAACAATAAAATGGTGGATGAGACAACGCTTGCTGTCACGCTTGAGGACAGGCGCGAGGCAGCTAAGCTCGACAATGTTGGAAAGCATGAGCCCAAGTTAAGTGAAAATGGTATTCCGGCTGATGTGCTTGAAAAGCTTTTGCCTGGCGACGACATCATTGAACTGGAAGAACCCGTCGTAAGCGGTGGGTTCTTCTACCGATTTATCAAGCGCTCTTTCGATGTTGTCTCCTGCGGTTGCGCGCTCATTATTCTCGCGATTCCGATGGCTGTCATTGCCGTCAAGATTAAGTCCGAGTCCGAAGGCCCCGTCATTTATGCACAGCGTCGCGTTGGCAAGAACGGCAAGGTCTTTAATGTCTATAAGTTCCGAAGCATGTACACCGATGCTGAATCTCGTGGTGCCCAGTGGGCTCAGGACGAAGATCCGCGCGTAACGCCATTTGGCAAGTTTATGCGCAAGACGCGTCTGGATGAAATCCCCCAGTTCTGGAACGTTTTCAGGGGCGATATGAGCCTTATTGGTCCGCGCCCAGAGCGTCCCGCCTTTTGCGATGAGTTCGAAAAGCGAATCCACGGTTGGCACTACCGCACCATGGTTCGTCCGGGTATTTCTGGCCTTGCCCAAGTGGCAGGCGGTTACGACCTGCTTCCAAAGGAGAAAGTCGTACTTGACTTGGAGTACATCGAACAGCGAAACGTTGCACTCGATTTGAAAATTATATTGAAAACGCTTGGCGTCGTATCTACAGGCGAGGGGGCACGATGAGCGAGTTCATTTTGCCTGAATACAGTGTTCTCATGTCTGTGTATAAGAACGACAAGGCCGAGTATTTGAATGCTGCCATTGATTCCATGGCGGGTCAAACTCATACGCCTCATGACTATGTAATTGTATGCGACGGTCCGCTGACTCCAGAACTCGATGCCTGCTTGGTAGATTGGGGAAAGCGCCTGGGCAGTGCCCTGAAGGTTGTGCGCTTGAAGGAGAACCATGGGCTGGGCTACGCCCTCAACGCGGGTCTTTCTGAGTGCAGGTGCAACATTGTAGCGCGCATGGACGCAGATGACATCTCGCGTCGCGAACGCTGCGAGGTTCTGCTCTCGAAGATGGTCTCTGAACGGCTCGACCTAGTGGGCGGGGCAATCGAGGAGTTCGATCGGGAGCCGGGCGATATGGGTGCAGTGAGAATGCCCCCGCTTTCGAAAAAAAACATAGACACATGGTTGAAGGAGAGGAATCCCTTCAACCATGTGTCTGTCGTGTTCGACAGACACATGGTTGATCTGGTTGGCGGCTACGAGCCATTTCCCTGGATGGAAGATTACTGGCTATGGGCGCGCATGATAGCAAAGGGCTGCCAATGCGCTAACGTCCCCGATATAGTGGCGGACGTGCGTACCGGCGAGGGCATGTATGCCCGCCGCTCCAACATGAGCTACCTGAAAAGCCAAGTCAGGTTCTTTTCCGAGCTTAGGAAGCTAGGTTTGGTCGGTCGAACAGGGCAGGTCAAAGCCGTCGCTGAGCGCGCGGTTGCTACGCTGCTGCCGACGGGCCTGGTGAAGCTTATGTACAACAAGTTGTTGCGCACAAGGGCAGGTGATGGTCGTGGGTGCTAACGTCATGCCGCTTGTGAGTGTGGTCATGCCCACGTATCGCAGAGAGAATACGTTGAAGCGCGCTATTAAGAGCGTTTTGGGGCAGACTTATAAAAACCTCGAGCTTATCGTAGTGAATGATAATGGGGACGATGGGTGGTTTACTCCTATAGTGAGAGACATCGTCGGCGCTTGCTCCAAAATCGATAGCAGAGTGCGTCTGCTGGAGCCCTCTGTCCATAAGAATGGAGCTTTCGCCCGTAACAGGGGCGTCGAGGCGGCCTCCGGCGAGCTACTGGCTTTCCTGGACGACGATGACTGGTGGGAGCCTGAGAAAATCGCTCACCAGGTTGAATCTTTCGTCTCGCTTTCCGACGACTGGGGCGTGGTCTCCTGTCGCGTAAAGCGTTACAGGGGTGACGAACTTCTTAGTATTCTTCCCAAACACCCCGATGGCTACGTCTACAAAGACGTAATGCTTATCGTCTCGGACTTTCCGACTGGCACGCTCATGGTTCGTCGGTCACTGTTTGAGGAGGTTGGCGGCTTCGACGAGAATCTCGTGCGTCATCAGGACCTTCAGCTACTTATAGAGTTAACCTACAGGAAGAAGCTGATACAGCTCGACGAGCCGCTCCACTGTTGCGATGTGGGCGACGATCAGAACCGGCTTGGCCCAGATGATCTCGTCGAGGCAAAACGAGCCTTGTTCGAATCAGTCTCCGATGTATACGGCAGTCTTGAACCCTCAGAGAAGCGAGCTGTGGCCGCTGCCCAAAGTGCAGAGGTGGGTCGCATGAGGATAAAGAAGGGCGAGACGCTGAAAGGCGCAGCCGACATCCTCGGCTTGCTCGCCGCCCCTGAGGCATTGATCAAGACTGTCGAGAAGGCCCTGCTGAGGGCTCGAGGTAACCGTGAGGCTCGAAAAGTCGGTGATGCCTCGTGACATCAGTTAAAACGGCTATGGCGACAAAACACGCAAAGGCTCACGCACGATTTGACGGAAGTTTTCCCGTCTCTGAGCAGAGGATCATCGACTGGTTCCCTGCCGCAGCGCTGTTTATCTTCGTCGCTTACCACGGACTTCGCGATACTATCGCCTCCATGGTTGGCATGTACAGCTTGGTCGTGTATGCACTGACGTTTGCTGCCTGGTTTTTACTCGCGGCCTATTGGCTGCGTGAAGGGATGAAACTCACCAAACGTTTTATCCTGCTTCCGACTGGCGTTTTTGCGGTATTCGCGTTCTACATGGCCGTGCGGCACATAGACGTTTACATATTTGAGGAGTACGCTCTCCCGCAGGCCTTAAACCCGATGGGTGGAATGGTTGCGTTCGTCTTTCTGGCCTCGCAGAACGATGCGAGTCGTGCCGACGCGGCGCTGAAGCTAGCCACCGTGATAATGACGGTGTTCCTCCAGTCGTCGCTGGGGAGTGTTATGCAGGCAACGACTGTGGCCGGCTACGACATGGGCCTGGGCTTCGACGCGTTGTTCTTCGCTCTGCTCTCGCTGCACTTCATCGTGGACTGTAGGGGCGCGAGGAGTCTGCCCATGACAGCTGTTTGGGCGCTGTGCACCGTGTCCAACGTGGCGCTGATACTTTCGTACGGTTCCCGCGGCCCTCTGCTTGGCCTTATCGCTTTCGCGGCGCTGAGATTCTTCGTGTACATCTTCGGGTCAAAGGGTCCAATCCTAAGGAAGATTCTCGCATCGGTACTCGTTCTTGGTCTCGTCTTGACTTTAATTACCTTCCTTAACGACCTTGTCTATATGCTTAACCATCAGCTTAACTCGATAGGGATTACCTCGAGGACCCTGGAGAAATTTCTATATGCCGACATCGCTAGTGATAGTGGGCGCTCGACTATTTGGAACACTCTCATCCCGCGGATTACGGCCCTTGGTAACGGGCCTTTTTCGGATCAGGCGTATCTGGGGCCCGGCAACTACTGCCACAACTTCTTCCTCGAGGTCTTTTATGACTTTGGCATTCCGTTCGGAATTGTCATTTTGTGCGTTCTCGCCTGGTTCCTCGTTCTCTCATTTTGGAGCTGCAACGTGTCCCCCTGGTTCCCCATCTTCCTTACTCTTCTAGCGTTTTGCATCGGGCGTCTCGGACTTTCCGGCACTTTCTGGACGGAGACCTATTTCTGGGGGCTGCTCGCGGTAATGGGGCTTTGCACTGCTGACCTCAAAAAGAATGCAGCCGCCGCTTCGAAGGAGGCTGCTCGCTGATGGCATCCAGACGATACAACGCTGTCCGTAACATCGTTTGGGCAGTCATTAATAAGATTTTCGTAATCATCATGCCGTTCGCAGCGCGCACGGCCATGATTTACTACCTGGGTGTGGAGTACACCGGTCTGGGAAGCCTTTTCACTTCTGTCCTTACGGTCCTATCGCTTGCCGAACTCGGTTTCAGTAGTGCGATGGTCTTCAGTATGTACGAGCCCATCAACAAGGGAGACAGGCCGAAGCTTTGCGCGCTTCTTTCGTTCTACCGTCTCGTATACCGCGTTATCGGTATTGCTGTACTCGTCGTCGGCGTTACGCTTATGCCATTCCTGCCGTCGCTCATCAAGGGCAGCGTCCCCGGCGGTATCAATATCTACTTCTTATATGGGGTCTACCTTTCGAACACCGTCATCGGTTACTTCCTGTATGCGTATAAGGTTTCCTTGCTCACCGCTTACCAACGCGGCGATGTGGTGAGCAAGGTGGGCCTGGTTACGAGCGTAGGAATGTACGCTTTTCAGATCGCCGCCCTCGTTCTCACCCAGAACTTCTACGTCTATGCGGTGCTTTTGCCCCTCTCAACTATCGTCAACAATATCGTCTGCAACGTTCTCTCGAACCAGCTTTACCCGGACATTGTGTGTGACGGCAAGCTCGATCGTGAGACCGTCCGCGACATTGCAAAGCGCGTCTCAGGCGTGTTCCTCTATAAACTCAGCTCTACGACCAGGACTTCATTCGACAGCGTCGTTATTTCTGCGTTCCTGGGCCTTTCGGTCCTAACGCAGTACCAGAACTATTTCATGATTGTCAGTTCGGTGTCAGGCATGCTCGCCGTTGTCATCAATGCTATTACCGCAAGCGTCGGTGACGGCATCGTTTCGAAATCTCGCGACGAAAACTATGAAGACTTCAGAGTATTTGTGTTTCTTTACATGGCAATTGCTGCCGTCTGCTCGTCTTGTCTTCTTTGCCTCATTCAGCCTTTCATGAGAATTTGGGTTGGTAGCGATCTGTCAATCGCGGACGGCCTCGCTGCACTATTCGTCCTTTATTTCTATGTCCAGACAATGGGCGATATCGTATATCTCTATAGGACAGCAGCTGGGCTTTGGTGGCAGGACCGCATACGACCGATTATCGAATCTATCGCCAATGTCATCCTGAATTTGTTGTTCGTCCAACTCTGGGGATTTGCCGGTATCCTGCTGGCTACGATCACGACCCTCGTGCTCATCAACTTCGGCTGGGGTGCGTGCATCCTTTTCAAGCACTATTTTAAGCGTGGTATAGGTGATTACCTCGCCCTTCAGGCGCGGCAGCTCATTGCCATGATCGCCGCCTGCGCCGTCTCTTATTTCATTTGCGGCTTCATCGGTGTCGCTGGCGTCCCTGGGCTCTGCCTGAAGCTCGCCTGCTCACTTATGTTGTCATTGGCGGTCCTATGGGCCTTCAGCTTTAAGTCCGACCTATTCAGTCAGAGCATGGACTTCATGAAGGGGACCCTGCGACTCCTATCCAGTAAAACAGTCTAAAGGAGGAAATAATGGAGTTTATCAACCTTAAGAAGCAGTATGAATTGCTCCGACCGAACCTTTCCGTAAGGGTCGACGAGATCATGGCCGGCGCTCATTTCATCGGAGGCCCAGAAGTGGGCGAGCTCGAGGAGAGGCTAGCTGACTACGTTGGACGATCTCACTGCCTCGGGTGTGGCAATGGCACTGAGGCGCTCCAGCTCGCTTATATGGCTTACGGAATCGGCGCTGGCGACGCAGTCTTCTGTCCCGCGATGACTTTTATTGCATCCGTGGAGCCCGCCGTGATGCTCGGCGCCACTCCGGTCTTTTGCGATATCGAGCCTGACACCTTCAACCTTTCGCCAAGCTCTCTCGTAGAACAGATAGAGATCGTCGAGCGCGAGGGCAAGCTTAGGCCTCGCGCGGTCGTCGCGGTTGACTTCCTTGGCAATCCTGCCCGCTTCGACGAGATCTCTAAAATTTGCGCTGACCACGGTCTTCTGCTGATCGAGGACGCCGCACAAGGTACCGGTGCCTCTTACAAGGGTTCCCGCTGCGGCTCGTTTGGCGACATCGCCTGCACGAGTTTCTTCCCCTCGAAGCCGCTCGGCTGTTACGGTGACGGCGGTGCCGTCTTTACCGATGACAACGAGATTGCCGGCCTTATCGCTTCTTTGAAGGTGCACGGCAAAGGGTCGAGCAAGTACGACAACGTCCGCGTTGGCATGAATTCGCGCCTCGACACTATTCAGGCGGCGGTCCTTCTGGCAAAGATGGACTTGCTCGACACCGAGATGGATAAACGTCAGGAAGTCGCAGCTCGTTATTGGAAGGCATTTGAGGGCAAGATTCAAACCCCAAGGATCACTGAGGATTCCACGAGCTCCTTCGCTCAGTTCGTGCTTATCGCAGAGTCCGAGGAGCAACGAGATCATGTTGTCGCTTCCATGAAGAAAGTGGGCGTGCCATCCCTCGTCTACTACCCGAAGCCCCTTCACCAGATGAAGGCCTTCGGCGGTCACGTCGTCCAATCGTTCCCAAACGCCGAACACTACGCGCGGTGCAACTTTGGCATCCCATTTTCACCCTACATTACCGAGGAGGAGCAGGACGAGGTCGTCTCTGCTGTCCTCGCAGCTCTCTAGACCAGCACGTATGGGAAGGAAGGAACATGAAATACGCTCTTATTGGCTGTGGAAGAATCGCAGTCAACCATATCAAGGCTGTCGCCAACAACAACTTGGATCTCATTGCCGTCTGTGACATAGACCCTTCCAAGTTCGATACCATGTTCGAGAAGGCCGGCTTCGGTGACTTCCCCGGAACTGAGCGTTGCAGTGACTACTCCGCGATGCTCGACGCTCACCCTGAGATCGAGCTCGTTGGCATCGCGACCGAGAGCGGCGAGCATGCGAAGATCGCCCTCGACTGCATCGAGCGCGGCATCAACGTTATCATCGAGAAACCGATGGCAATGTCCATGCAGGACGCCGACCTGATCGTCGAGCGATCCCACGAGAAGGGCGTTAAAGTCTCCGTCTGTCATCAGAACCGCTTTAATCTCGCTATCCAAAAGCTGAGGGAGGCACTAGACGGGGGTCGTTTCGGGACTATCTCCCATGGTTCGATCAATGTTCGCTGGAATCGTGGCAAATCCTATTACGATCAGGCACCCTGGCGAGGAACATGGGAGCAGGATGGCGGCACGCTCATGAACCAGTGCATCCATGGCATCGACCTGCTCAGATGGATGCTCGGAAACGAGGTCGAAGAAGTCTACGGTGCCACGCGACAGCGTTTTCATGACTACCTTGAGGCCGAAGATGTGGGCGTTGCCGTCCTGAAGTTCAAGAACGGCGCTGTTGGCACCATAGAAGGCACCGCAAACGTTTACCCAAAGAATCTCGAGGAGACGCTCTACGTTTTCGGAGAGACAGGCACCGTCAAGGTCGGCGGCACCTCGACGAACAACATTGACGTATGGGACTTCGCTGAGGAGACCGGTGCCGATGCAGAGACGAAGAGACTTCATGAGGTCACGAGCAATGTTTACGGCAATGGACACATCGCGCTCTATGCTGACATGATTGACGCCATCAAGAATGACCGCGCACCCTATGTGGATGCCATTGCCGGTAGGAATGCACTTGAAATCGTGCTTGCGATTTACAAGAGTCAGAAGACCGACGAGCCTGTCAAGCTCCCTCTACAAAATTTTGCCTCCATTGACATGGCCGGCGAGTTCGGCAAATAGGAGCTAATTTGCCTATTCTGAAACATATCCAAACGTTGCGACACGTTGGAGTTGGACCATCTGCTAAATGGGCACGGGACAGGGCCGTTGCACCTCTAGTCCCCGCTATCCACAAGATGCGCTGGTCGAAACACTCATCTGAGGCTGGGTATTCCGGGCTCTCCGCCGAGCACCACGAGGTTCCTCTCGTAATCTCGCTAACAACGTTTCCTGCGAGGACGAGGACTGTGCATCTCGTTGTCGAGTCATTGCTCATGCAGACCTGTAAGCCTGACGTGCTTGTACTTTGGCTCGCGCGCGAACAGTACCCGGGCGGCGAGGCCGATTTGCCAGAGAGCTTGACCGGATTGAAGAGGTACGGCCTCGATATACGCTGGTGCAGTGACATGCGCTCATATAAGAAGCTCATACCGACACTGCGCGAGTTTCCAGGGGCCGTAGTGATTACGGCGGACGATGACATCTACTACGGACCGCATTGGGCCGAAAAGCTTTACCGTGCCTATATGGAGAATCCTAGGGCGGTGCATTGTCACCGGGTGACGAAGTTCTACAAGGACGAGGGTCAGTGGCGCACTTCTCCCGGCGGATACGATGTGTACCCGTTTCCGACCTACCTCCATAAGCTGACGGGGGGCAGTGGCGCGATCTATCCGCCCGCACCACTGCCCCCCGAGATGCTGGACGAATCGCTGTTCATGAAGATCGCCCCAACAAACGACGACATTTGGTTTTGGCTAATGGCGGCCCGTGCGGGCCTGCCCTGCAACGTGGTGCGGGGCAGCGAGCCCGCGCTCTTCTATGTGGAGGGCTCGCAGGAGCAGGCGCTTACCAAGGTTAACGATCAGGGGGAAAGGCTGTTCTGGAAGCAGTTTGGCGCGGTACTGGAGAAGTTTCCCGATGCAGCGAGGTTGCTCGACAATGAATGGAGCAGGGTCCGAGCTATTAACGGCGCGGGTGCCCTTAAGGAGGAATAAACCGTGACAATCAGCTCTAAGCTTAAGCGTCTGGCAGCAAGTGTCGACACGTACGGGTTCGCCTATATTATCGAGCGCGCAAGAGCACCGCACAACCAGATCGGTAGTCTTCCCTGCATGAGGAAGAGGCAGGAGCTTTATGCCGGCATGTCGGTGGCGGAGCGCGCTGCCGAGCTCAAGAGACTCTTCATGTGCGGCACGGGAAGGAGGCTCGACCTCTCCAATCCTAAAACCTTCGACGAGAAGATGCAGTGGCTCAAGCTCTACGGTGAATCAGACCTAAGGGCACGCCTCATCGACAAGGTGGTCGCCCGCGAATGGGTCGCCGAAAAGGTTGGCGAGAAGTACGTCGTGCCAATGCACGGCGTTTGGGATTCCTTCGATGAGATTGACTTCGATACGCTGCCTGACCGGTTCGCTCTCAAGTGCAATCATGGCGCAGGTTACAACATTATCGTCCATGACAAGTCGAACCTTGATCTTGCAGATGCGAAGGTCAAGGTCGATGGATGGATGAGTGAGAACTATGCCTACGGCCAGATGATGGAGCTGCAGTACGAACATATTGCGCCCAAGGTCTTTGCCGAAGAATACATGGAGAACGCCGGCGGCGACATCTATGACTATAAGATTTATTGCTACGACGGTGAGCCGCTCTACACCCAGTTCCTCTGTGACAGGGCAACGGGTCTTCGCATGGCATATTTTGACAACGAATGGAATAAGCAGACGTTCCGATATTCTCAGCATGCTCTCATTACTGAGAATATTGAGCGTCCTGACAATTTTGACGAGATGCTCGACGTGGCCCGTGCACTCTCGGAAGGCTGGCCATTCGTGCGCGTCGACCTGTACCGTCTGGACGACGGGACAGTCAAGTTCGGCGAGATGACTTTCATCCCTGCCGGCGGCATGATCGACTGGGTCCCAGCGAGCACCGACCTGTTGCTCGGCGAGGGCATTGAGCTGCCGCTTGGCAAAGCCGGGAGGTAGTCCATGCGCATACTGATCATCGCCCCCTACTTCGCCCCGAACCCAGAGGTTGCTTCTGTTCGCATGGTGAGCCTGTCGTCGCAGCTCGTCTCTGACGGCCATTCCGTTACTGTGCTATGCCTCTCTCGAAAGGGTCTGCTGCGCGAGAACGCACCCGAGGAGCTGACTGCTAGCGTGCCCGACGGAGTGCGGACCATACGTTTCGATTTGGACTATTCGACCGCACCGCTGGTAGCCGATTACCTGAACGGCAAGCGGTTCGCTCGAGCCCTTTCGAGCTTGGTGGACCCTGCGAACTACGACGTCGTACTCAATACCTGCGGGCCGTATTACCCGCTGGAGGCAGCATCGATCATTGGGCGCTGGGGAATCCCCTACGTTCTGGACTTCCGCGACCTGGGGGCTATCAACTATCGGCCTGCGATTGTATCAGGTTCCGGGGCCGGCGCGGCCAAAGCTGCGCTCAAGCGGCTCTATGGCAAGCTCATAAAGCGCCGCGAGCGCAGGGCGGTGAGCCTTGCCGACCGCGTCATTTGCATCAGCGGCATCGACCTCGAGGCGATGGAGCGGGCCTACGGCCTGGGCTCGAAGGCGAGCGTCGCCACCAACGGCTTCGACGAAGCCAGGCTCGTCTCCATTCGTCCAAGTGGCGATAAGCCCTTTGACCTCACCGCCGCCGTCTTTGGCAAGTTCATGTACTACGACAAAGACAAGGCGGCTGCCATTTTGGAGGCGATTTGTGAGATTCGGGCGCGTGGCGTTGACGCTGGACTCGCCCACATCGGAAAGAAGTACGACTGGATTGATGGGGTCATGAAGTCCAAGTGCATCGATTCGGCCTGCTACTTGAACCTTGGGCTGATGGAATACCAAGCAGGTATGGCGCGTCTGG
Organism: Collinsella sp. AM20-15AC; assembly: GCF_003471405.1. Lineage (NCBI taxonomy): Bacteria > Bacillati > Actinomycetota > Coriobacteriia > Coriobacteriales > Coriobacteriaceae > Collinsella > Collinsella sp. AM20-15AC. Next base: position 11,357 of record NZ_QRJA01000003.1, on the reverse strand, counting down.
GAGACGCCGATTTCTTTGTGGTGGAAGACACCTCGCCTGATGACGTGGGTACCAAGATCTACGACTACATCTTCTGGAACAAGCCGGTTGTCGCGGTGGTGCCGCCCGAGGGGCCGCTCGCCAAGCTGCTCTCGGGCTTTGCCAACGGTTTTGTGTGTACGACGAGCGACGAGGTTCGCGCTGCGGTGGAGAGGATTGCGGCGGAGCGCTTGGACTGCCTTGACCCGAACCTTGACCGCGACCGGTTCTCGCGTAGGCACCAGAACAAGCTCATAGAGGGCATCTTGGAAGACGCAGTGAAGGAGGCACGCCAGCGATGATACGCACGAAGGAAGACCTGCGCCGCTACATGGAAGCTGACAAGAGGATGCTCGAACGGGGGGGGG
>NZ_QRJA01000003.1:8225-10961 GCF_003471405.1 Collinsella sp. AM20-15AC | reverse complement strand
GGGGGGGGGGGGGGGGGGTTCGTCCCGGTCCTGTGGATTACGTCTGGAAGTTCGAGCGGCTGCTGCGCCGGTCGGAGTACTGGCACAACCGGCCCAAGACGCCCCTCACCGTGTTTTGGGGCAAGTTTCTCTCGCTACGGCTGGCGCGCATGGAAGCTCGGCTCGGGTTCTCGATCCCGCTCAACGTCTTCGACAGCGGGCTCAGCATCGCGCATGTTGGCCCTATCGTCGTCAGCCCCTATGCGCGCATCGGCAGGAACTGCAGAATCCACGTGGGCGTGAACATAGGTACGCGGGCTGGCGTGCCCGATGAGGCTCCGACCATTGGCGACGACGTCTACATTGGGCCGGGTGCGAAGCTGTTCGGGCGCATTGAGGTGTCCGACCGCATCGCCGTGGGGGCGAACGCCGTGGTGAACAAGAGTTTCGGCGAGCCGGGTATCTCTATCGGTGGAGTGCCAGCCAAGAAGATCAGCGACAAGGGAAACCCCGACTACAAGGGAGGCAAGCCTGAATGATAAAGGAGCTAGCCAAGAGGATCCTCTATCCGCATGCTCACTCGTCCGAGGCGTTCGCGGACTATCTTAGGCGCAGGGGCGTCGAGGTCGGCGAGGGGTGCTACTTCTTCGACGCGCAGACCATCAACGTCGACCTGCAGCGGCCGCACATGCTTCGGTTTGGGAAGTACGTGAAGGTAACCGGGTATGTGCACATTCTCTGCCATGACTACAGTCGCTCAGTAGTGTTGCAATCTGGGGGGGCATTTCGGAGAGGCTGGAGAAACAGTCATTGGGGACAATGTCTTCATTGGCGCTCACGCCATCGTGCTGATGGGATCCAATATTGGCGCAAACTCAATTATTGGCGCAGGTTCGGTTGTCTCCGGCTCATGGCCTGAAGGCTCTGTAATCGCAGGCAATCCAGCCAGGCTCGTTTGTTCTTTATCTGAATTTGCCTCAAAACGGCAGGAACGAGAACTCGAGAGTGCCGTTGCTTATGCGAGCGCGTATAAAAAACGTAATGGCTGTTGGCCAAGCGTTAATCAGATGTCAAATGCTTTTGCATGGCTTTATTTGCCACATTCCGAAGAAACTCTTCATAAATGTCCAGGGCTTTTCACGTTAAACGGAGTCGATCCAAATGTGCTCAAAAAGGAATTCCTTAGATCTCAGCCCAAGTTTGATAGTTTTCAAGATTTTTTGGAATATTGCGCCAAGAATCCAGTTTGAAATCGAAGCCTTAGTTAGTAATTCTGGGATGCCAGCCTACGCCCCTGCTTAAGAGCGGCTTAGAGTCATCTAAATGAAGTGCAGGTGTGACTTATGATCCATTACCTGCAGAAGTAGTCACAATTCGTATGAATTAATGTTCTTTGACAATTGGAGAATGACATGAAGATCGCTGTTGCCGGTACCGGCTACGTCGGCCTGTCCCTCGTCGTCCTGCTCTCTCAGCACAACGAGGTCCACGCGCTGGATATCGTGCCCGAGAAGGTCGAGAAGATCAACAACTACATATCGCCCATCCAGGATGACGAGATTGAGCGCTTCCTGACAGAGGCCAAGGCGGGGGAGCGCGAGCTCGACCTGCACGCCACTGTCGACGTGGCCGAGGCCTATGCGGGCGCCGACTACGCCGTAATCGCCACACCCACCAACTACGACTCCGATAAGAACTTCTTTGATACTTCCTCCGTCGAGGCTGCCATCGCCGCCGTTCGCTCGGTGAACCCGGATGCCTGGATCGTCATCAAGTCGACGATTCCCGTCGGCTACACCGCGGGCCTGCGCGAGAGGCTGGGCGACAGCAAGATCTTCTTCAGCCCCGAGTTCCTGCGCGAGAGCAAGGCCCTCTACGACAACCTGCACCCCAGCCGCATCGTGGTGGGCGCGCCCAAGGAGGACGTCGACGCCGTCGCGGCTGCCGAGCGCTTCGCACGCCTGCTTGCCCAAGGGGCGGATCCCGCCGAGCTGGAGCGTGTGAACGCTGACGGAACCATCGGCATCCCAGAACTCGTGCTGGGCACCACCGAGGCCGAGGCCGTGAAACTCTTTGCCAACACCTACCTGGCGCTGCGCGTGGCCTACTTCAACGAGCTCGACACCTACTGCGAGGTCCGCGACCTCAACACCCGCGATGTCATCGACGGCGTGTGCTTGGAGCCGCGCATCGGCAGCCACTACAACAACCCCAGCTTCGGATACGGCGGCTACTGCCTGCCCAAGGACACCAAGCAGCTGCTGGCCAACTACAGGGACGTGCCCCAGAACCTGATCGAGGCCATCGTGGATGCCAACCGCACCCGCAAGGACTTCGTGGCCGACGAGGTGCTGCAGATGGTGTGGGACCGTGTGTACGCCGGCAAGGAGAAGCCGGTCGTGGGCGTCTACCGCCTGACGATGAAGTCGAACTCCGACAACTTCCGCGCGAGCTCCATCCAGGGCGTCATGAAGCGCGTGAAGGCCAAGGGCGTGCCCGTGGTGGTCTACGAGCCCACGCTGGACGCGCCGGAGTTCTTCGGCTCCGAGGTGACCCACGACCTGGAGGCCTTCAAGGCCGGCTGCGACGTTATCGTCGCCAACCGCTGGAGCGACGAACTCGCGGACGTGGCGGACAAGGTGTACACGCGGGATTTGTTTAAGCGGGATTAGGGAAGAGGGCGGAACCAGGCTGATCCGCTTCAATCATTCGCTATTTTAACCGCGTCGAGGGCGGGGGTGTTCGGCATTAGCCGAT
>NZ_QRJA01000003.1:0-8215 GCF_003471405.1 Collinsella sp. AM20-15AC | reverse complement strand
CCCCCCCCCCCCCCCCCGCCCTTCATTGTTCTTCGCAGGTAAAATTCGCCTAATTCGAGCGATCGCTCAACGTGATTCGTGCCTTGAAACCGGCTCCATATTCTCCCGCCCGTGCCTGGTCATCCAACTTAAGCCGATGTTATACAGCTTCCCCGACTTCGTCTTCCGAACCAGGCCATGCTCCAACATGAATGCGACAACGCGGCGATGTGCTTCGACGTCGTCCAAGTTCAGGTAGAAGCAGGCGACGCCTCTGCCGTTCTCGATAACGGACTCGAATGAGCTGTGCTTGCATTCCGCGACGACCATTCCGAGGGCCGCCTTGCGGCAGACTTCCTCCGCGAACTCGATATCGTTGAAGTAGAACATCCATTTCCCGCACCTGCTCTCGTCTAGCGCAGGTGCCAGCTCGGTGTCGATGTAGAACGAACACCATGGGTTGTCCACCCTGACGATTCGGCCGTCTTCGCTCAGCATCGTCTTCTCTTCCATCCATGCCTCATATGGTTTGAGGGTGCTTTCGTAGTACGCGATTGTTCTCGGAGAGCACCCCTCGACTTCCTTGTCGGTAAGGAAGAGACCGAGTAGACTCGAGTTGCTGGGCACGCTGCTTTCGGCATGGCTACACATAGTGCTTTCGAGCACTGCTTTTAAGATTGCTTTATCTGCAGATAGTCTAGAACCGGCTACATCTGTGTTAGAACCATATTGATCATCGCTTCCACCGGGGGCTCCTTTCCCCTTGGTTCGATGGAAACAATTCTGAAGTGCAGGCCTATGTTCCGGTAAATGATTATTTAGCTGAACTCGGAGAAGCCCTTTTTGCTCAAACAATTGAAGAGAACAAGCGAGAAAATCATTACCGTTCAGTCGAGTCATTCTGCGAAGTCAAGGGCGGTTAGAGGCTCCCTAAAGGTTCAGAGCTAATTGCAGAGGCAAACTCTCATCCATATATTCGAGTCCGCGACTTAAACAACGCTTCTGTTCTCTTACTCACTTCGGAAATGCTATATATCGACGATGAAACACGATCTAATATTTCGCGCTACGTTGTCAACACTGGCGATCTAATTGTTTCCGTTGTCGGAACGATTGGCCTTACGGCGTATATCGGAAAAACGCTCGATGAGGCAAACCTCACAGAGAATTGCAACAAACTTACTTCGTTTAAAGGCGACTTTGCGGCGTGGTCGTATTTCTTTCTTCGTAGCTCAATGGGCATGGAAGCTATTAGGCTTGGAACTGTTGGTGCCGTTCAGACCAAGCTTGCATTAAAAAACATTAAGTCGATGAACGTCCCGTTTGCTCCAGCTTGTGCAATAGAAAGAACGACTTCGACGCTCAATGGTATTCTTGAGCTCATATAGGCTAATATACTCAAGTCGTAGGCTCTTGGCGAACTGCGTGACGCATTGCTTCCCAAACTCATGTAGGGCGAAATCGACGTCTCTCAGTTTGGCGCTGTTCGGATGGATTAGGTATAGAGCGCTATGGCAGGGGGGCGAAGATGATGATTGTTGTAAATGAATCGGCTGCTGCTTCATATCTATACCTAATGTGATTAACCATAGACGAAGAGCTGCCGCTTACGCAACACCTCTCTCTATTGCCGGCCACGTGCAAGGCCTCGCCGGACGACATGATAAATTCTGTGATGAAATATGGCAGCGGAGATGAGACCGATTTAGGTGTCTTGATTGCCGTCCTTAGGAAAACTACAGCTCAGTTGCGCGTTGTTGGAGAGGGCAAAGAGCTTGCAGTTCGAGTTTGGAATGCCCAATCTGCAATAGTTCTATTGTCCGCGCTTTTGAATTGCGAATTGTATTGGCATGTTCAGAGCGATTCGCGGACAGAAGATTTTTCGCCATGCTCGGCAATCAATGTTGTTCTTTCTACAAGGTTGTTCATTCCAAGAAAATTGAAAGTGATCAACGATTCAGAGAAGCAGTGGATAAGACAGCATTATCGGGACGCATGGGAACTGCTTGATAAAAACACGCGATTTGAGACCGCGGTGAATTCCTTGTGGAGCTACAAGCAATCGCTTCGACCTTCAGTTCAAATGGCGATTATATGGGCTGGGATTGAGTCATTGTTTGGAGTCCGGAGCGAACTTGTTTTTCGTGTCAGTACTCTCGCAGCTTTGTTTCTTGGAGGAGGCAAGCAAAAACAGCAAGAAATAAAGAAACTATATAGAGCAAGGTCAGAAGCCGTTCATGAGGGAAAACAACCTTCTGAGTCTTGTGTTTCCGATTCTGCAAAATTATTGCAAGCGCTAATCTTGGAATGCGTCGAACGGGGCTGTTTACCAAATGAGGACGGTTTGCTTTTCGGATTCGAAGAAGGATCGGCTAAATAATCATTTATCGCCCTACGAGTATTTGCAGATGAGACACCGATGCGTTTCAGTTGCATTGCATAGACAAGATAACGAAAAAGCAGCAAATCAAGAATGGCGATTCGCAAACATGGTTTATCCGGAGTTTTCACCAACCGCATCTTTGCGCGCCGCCTCAAATGAAACCCATAATGGAGTTTGGGCCATTCCAGAGTCACTTGCGCAAAGGTATTGCGAGTTTTTGGATCCAGTGATTTTGAGACGTAGCGTCGCCACTCAGACCGCGAACGCTTCATCGATCTGCAACTTCGGCAAAGCAAAAGGCCGAACATATGACCATGTTTTGATTTATCCAGTTGCCGATATGGCCTCTTGGTTGCAAGATGCCTCGACGGATCTGAAGCCGCAGACACGCTCCAAGCTCTATGTTGCAATTACTAGGGCGAGGTTCAGCGCTGGCTTCGTGGTTGCTGACAATAAAATAAATGAGCTTCCAGACACGCTAAGCGTCTGGAAGCCATAAATCAATCACGTGTTTGTTTGTCAGCAAAAGCGGATCCCTACGTGAACCTAAAGACGGCCTTGATCAGCCATCCGTTGAACCTGGAGATGCACTTACCAGTCAACTTCATCCATATCACCCCAATCCTCTGAAACAACTCTCATGTCACCCTTCTCTGGCTGCGTCTCGGTTGCGCCCAGCGCCTATTTGGCTACTTCCGCTTGTATCCTGAGTAATAACCTCCGCTGCTGCAACCAAGGTGGCGAATTGCTGCCTTTGCCATATGGATCTGTATGTAAGTGCTTCGAGGTGATGATGCCGATCTCACTTCAATTCATGGACGCATCGAAATAATAGGGCGGAGTCGCTCTCTCGATCCCGCCTCGCAAACCCGAATAGTTCTGACTTTCCCGTTATCCGGAACATCTGGGGAAGTTCGCGTCCCAGTCCGGAAAACCCAATGCCTGAAACGACGATGCCAAGGGGTTACTCGGTCAGCTTCTTGCATCCGTGCCAGGTCAAGGGAAGGGGCAGCCTGTAGAACGAGGTTGGCTCCATAGGGATCTCCTCGAGCCTTCCGTTGCCCCGCCGAACCCATGAAGTTCCGCTTGCGTCGGTGAAAGCCGTTTCGGGTGCCGTGCGTACTCCCATTCCGTGCCCTTCCGTCGGGAGCCATATGCACCATGCTCCAGGAGGAAGCGTGCCGACGCAGACGCGGTTGGGATAAGCGGGGCGGTTATCCTCACCTTTGAAAGAGGGGCCGGCCCCGCTAATCCCGACGCAGGTGACGATTACGTCGTAGACGGGGGACTCGCTTTCGTTTCGAAGCACGACGAATTGCCAGACGAACCGATTGTCCTCGGGCTGATCAGTTCGGTTTCGATCCCCTTCGTACCATGCCGATATGCGGGATGGCTGATGCCGCTTGATGTCGTCCTCCCTGTTCCTTTTGCTCTGGCTGCCTTGCCAGAATGCGACAATCAAGGCCACCAAGGTAACGAGTCCGATGAATGCTTGGACAATCAGATTGGCGATGTCTATATCGATGCCAAAAATCATTGGATGGTCACCGGCTCAGCGTCGTGGGGCGATAATTCTAACTCCGAATAATACGGCTTGATCGATGGTCGACGTTACGTAAACGTCAAAATGGGTTTGTCTTAACAGCCTTATTTTCTTAAGACAAACTTGCCGCAACGCCAATTCAAAGAGTTTGCCGTGACGCAGACAGATGCAGTTGGTTGCTGAAAAGCGTGGTTATTTGGGCAGGATTCGCTTCAAAACGCCCGTCGATTATTACGATCTAATGCAGCCTGTAGGGTGGATGTACTTCGATAAGCAGTAGTCGACATGCTCTGGTTTTGAACGAAAAGTCCCAGAGACAATCGATAACGATTCTTCTTTGATGATGCGAGCGGCGCTACCATTAGCAGCGCCGCTTGTTTTCCGCTCGCAGATAGATCCCGCCATGTTGACCACCGAATGCATCTTGACCGACGTGCTCGCACTCCTATTCGGGCACAGAAATTGGAGGCGCGGCCCCCAGCGTCTACTCAGCGAAATTCGTTAAGAAAGCTGACATCGAACACTGTGAACTCCGTCATCGAATCGAATCTCATTGACTGGGATGCGTTCATTAATGATGACTTTGATGCCTATTTCAAAGCTCGCGTCATGGCTTTGCTGGACGCTATTGAGTTCGCACTGGGCAAGTCCATCTCCGATAGGGGCACCGAGGAAACAGTAAAGAGATTTGGCCGCTCATTGGAATAAGATGCTTCTTAGCTCCGTTATTGGTTATAGAAAGAAGGCTTAATGTCTGATTTTGAAATTTTGCAGCAGTTGTGCGAAACAGCAGACGAACTTTCAAAGAAATACATCAGCTCTAGTTCGCCTGACTTTAAAGCATGGAAGACAAGGGCGGACAGGCTTTTAATTAGGCGATTTGGAAAAGACAGCTACGAATTTAAAAGCTTTAACAAAATCAGCTACTCGTTGTCTTTCTTCACCTCCGGTACGCCCGACTCGGCTTTCGTTGAAGCCTGTGCGGACGGCCTGCGCAGTGCAAAAGCTGTGCTGGAGACATACCTTGATGAGTTTTCAGACGAAGGGGAAACCGGATCGACTGCAAATGTTGGAGATTATTCGAAGGTATTTATCGTTCATGGTCACAACGGAGAGCTTAGAGAAAGGGTCGCGAGAATCATCGAAAGGCAGGGCCTGACGGCGGTTGTCCTAAACGAGCAGTCAAATCAGGGCAAGACAATCATCGAAAAGCTGGAAATTGAAGGCGATGCAGCAGGAGCGGTATGCCTTTTTACGGCGGACGACGAAGGAAGAGCCCAGGCAGAACAGTCGGAAAAGCCCAGGGCTAGACAAAATGTTGTATTTGAAGCCGGATACTTTATTGGTCGGCTTGGCAGGGAAAACGTTGCAATTCTTGTTGACAAAGGTATCGAGATTCCCTCCGATCTACAGGGCGTCGTTTATACCGGAACAGACAGTTGGGAGTTCGGCCTCTTGAAAGAACTCAAGTCCATGGGATATTCCATCGACTTTAATAAGATGGATATCTAATCCGTTGATCCCTCCTTTCACCGACTGGCAAAACGATTTACACCTAATTGTGGACATTGCCCACACGATTTCTCTTTGCTCCCGCATTGATCTCGCTAAACTATAAATTGCTGCTACTAGGGCATTTTCTGGTGCACATTCTATTGGCTCCTGCGAAGATCGGAGCAGGTATGTTTGCTGCCAAGTCCCACACCAGCCGTCATTACATTCCGATTGTTGCCATGGCCTGCCTATGCGTTTTGCTGGGCGGGCCTTCTTATGCCGCTGGCGCGGAGAGCCTCATCATCGCGGGCGCGACGTACTGCGAGCCGGGCGTGTCGGGCCCCGGCTGGGTCTGGACCGATGCCGACCACCTGGAGCTTAATGGCTACGCGGGCGAGGCCATCGGCGCCGAGGGCGACCTGGTGCTGACGCTTGCCGGGCAGAACTCCGTGACGGAGTCGCATGCGCCCGATGCGGACATCACGCTGTGCGGCATGGAGGTGTGGGGCAACCTGACGCTTCGCGGCACCGGGACCCTGACGGCGACGGGCTCGCAGTGCGGGATCCACGTGTCGCAGGCGCTCGTGGTTGACGGCTGCACCGTCGATGCGCGGGCAGACGGGGCCGATATTACAAACGAGGCGGTCGCCGGCGTGATTGCCGGCGACATGGCCGTGCGCGGCGGCGGGCGCGTCGTTGCCGCGGGCGCCGGGTCCGGAGCGGGCGTGCGGGCCTACGGCGTGTATCTGCAGGACGCGGGCCTTAGCGCTGGTGTGGACGGCTGCCGGCTTTCCGTCGACGCCTTGTGGCTTGATGCGGCCGGTGCCGACGGCGGTGTTGCGTGCACGGTCGGGTCGCTTGTGTCCGCACGGTTTGTGACGCCTGCTGGTGGGGTCTTTGGTGCTAGTGGCGTGGTGGATGCCTCCGGTGCAGTGGCACCGCATGTAGTGATTGAGCCCGATGTCGCCACACCTCCGGCGGGGGAGACCGGTGGGGGCGAGGTACCGGGTGGCGCGGGCGAGCCGGCTGGTGGCGCCGGTCCTGCCGGTGGGCAGCCCGGTGCCGGGTCCGCGACGGATCCCGCCCTGAAGCCCGCGACTGCGACGCCCAAGACGATCACGACAACCAAAACGACAGTAAACAGGACCACGGTGTCCACGCCATCCAAGGCCAAGGCTGCCGGCGCCGCCACCGCCACGCTCCCCAAGACCGCCGACAGCAACTGGATCGCCGCCTCATTAGCGCTATTCCTGCTAGGAGCAGCGCTTATAGCTGCCGCGCACCGCTGCTCGGTATCGCATGCATCGTCATGGCGGTTGTTCCCGCTTTGAGCTACGCAGGCAACCGATTAAAAGCGAGTTTTATGTTTCCCAAAGTAGGGGCGCACCGGCTAACGCCGGCGCGCCCCTACTACTGAACGGACAGTTTTAATTACTAAGGATACGGCAGCAATCCGTACATTCCGCAGCAGTCGGGAACCATTCTATTCCGCCTCTACGATTTCGTCTGCATTGCCTTCGGTTTCGTTGTTCGGCTCACTTATCTCAGTGTTCTTGGCCACCGTCTCTGTGTCACCGTCTTCTGCAGGGAGGTAATACATTAAGCCAAATAGCTCATTTATCGCTCTGCGAGTATTTGCAGCTGAGACACCGATGCGCTTCAGCTGCATTGCATAGACAAGATAGCGTAGAAGCAGCAAATCAAGAATGGCAGCACCTTTGAAATCCTTGTCAATGTTTCCATGGGCAAAGTCATTTCTTTGCTCAGCCAGCCTGCTTCCAATGACTTCGTAGGAAAATTCCTCATCATTCCTTTTGTATAGACCTTCCCCAAATACCCCAATCATTTCATGAAAATCTCGACCAGCCTGTATTATCTTCGATTCCAGATTGCTAAAGCCGATGCTCTTCTTTGCATATTTCAATATCTTTTTAGCTTTTCCGGAGCTTTGGTTAATGCATTCATCCATCTGAGCTGATGCTCGTTGCTCAGCAGCCACTCGAGCTTCTGATTTGACAACTCCGCTTGGATACGCTTGGTCAAATTCCCATTCAAATGCTGCGGAAGTCAGCACGAAGTCCGATGCATCGAGCGTATGTCCCTTTTCGTATGTTTCAGGAATATGCCTTAGGTAGATTTCTCCGTCTGCAATCGCTCCAAACATTTTAATCTCATACGGGTCCAGCAGATCGCGTCGAAAATGTTGGTGTAAGGGTGGCACCCTAACGTCCCTTTAACGAAGAACGGCCTTCGTCCTAGAATCTGAAATCACCACAACAACAGGTTCTAGGAAAGGACGAAGACCGCTATGGAAATCTTATCAGACCCGACGCCGGACATGCTCGCCATGCCCCGTTTCGACGACGGCGCCATCGACATGCAGGAGCTGCTCAGGCGCCTCGCCGAGCAGGTCGTGAATGCGGTGATGGACGCCGAGGCCGACCAGCTGTGCGGCGGCGGGGCGAACAGCCGCAACGGCTACCGGGAGCGCGGCCTCGCCACCTGCGTCGGCACGCTGACGCTGCGCATCCCGAAGCTCCGCACCGGCAGCTTCTTCCCCGACGACGTGATCGAGCGCTATCAGCGCGTGGACCGCGCCCTCGTGGCCGCCGTCGCCGAGATGTACGCCACCGGCACGAGCACCCGCAAGGTGCAGCGCGTCGCCGAGAAGATGGGCGTGTCCAGGCTCTCCAAGGACCAGGTGAGCGCCATCGCGTCGAGCCTGGACGCCGACATCGATGAGCTCTGCTCGAGGCCCCTCGACGGCGGGCCGGTGCCCTACGTCTGGCTCGACGCCACCTACGTCAAGTGCCGCC
>NZ_QRJA01000029.1:0-28454 GCF_003471405.1 Collinsella sp. AM20-15AC | reverse complement strand
TCGCGGTGACATCGTTTTTATGTCAACCTTGGTCTAACAGAGCCTTTTCTATTCCTCGCCAATCCGCCCTGGACAGTTAGTTCAGATACGTATTTTTTAAAGCTCCAAAGGTCCGTTCGGAGCCTTCTGAGCTCCCCGGCGGATGCCATGCCGCCCGAAGCTCATCGTTTTCGAGTACAACCGCCGCATATATTATCTTCAAATCGCCCTCGAAGGCCCTTAGAAACACCTCGAACGCCCGCCGCCTTATACGTATCTGAACTAACTGTCCAGTAGCCATCGTCAACCTTCTCGGCAGAGCTCAATTTCCTGCAATCCCCTCAACCGATTCCACCGATTTCCTAACACCCGGCCGTTCATGGCGCCCAGCACCCCGCTGAGCGAAAAGAACGGTATGGCGGTCGCATTCTGCCGCCAACTTAGTACGTTATAGCTATGACGACCGTGATTTCACATTTCTCCGCCCTCCGCGCAATTCGTCGCGCACGACGGGCGTACTCTGCCCTACCCTGGAGCTCCATTGATAGTGAACAGCAAGCACAGGCCTTGGCTAGCTGCATTCCCAATAATGACGCGATAGACTTTGGCGCACTTTCGATACTCGACGCCTGGAATGAAGATGATTCCGAGCTGCTCGATCTTCTCGTTTCAAACGAAGGCAACCGACGCCCCGACAAGCGACTTCTTCAGCATATTCTCTCCGCTCCGCTTCCTGAAGGTGCAATTATGCACGTCGAGGCCGACATCTACGCAACGTCTCCTGCCATGACAGCCATGCTTTGTTCTAAAAATGAATCAGTCGCCAAAACCTTGATGCTTCTCATGGAACTGGTCGGAACTTACTCCCTTCCTCCCGGGGCAACATACCCCATTGCCCATGACGACATCTGGCCCAAGGGCGATGGCTACGAAGCGACGGGCGATCTTGATTGCCTGGGCAACCAGTCAGCGGCCGAACAACAGAACGAAACCCGCTATGAACAGGCGCACTACAAATGCGATCCCGCCACGACCATCGAAGAGCTCGAGGCGGTCGCACGGTTCGCCAAAAGTAGCTCATACGCCTCGTTTCGCACGGCAGTCAAACTCGCCCGGGCTGGATCCGCATCCCCAGCCGAACCCCTAATGTTTGCCGTTCTCGGAGCGCCCATGCGCTTTGGCGGATTCGGATGTTGCAGCCTGCCCATGGGAGGCCTGCTACTCAACCATCGAATCGACTTCGATACTCTTGCGGTCAACATGTCCTCGGGCATCCTCTATGCCATCTGCGACCTATATTGCCCGGCAGCCGGAGTCGACAACGAATACAACGGAATTGGGCATGAGCTTCAAAACGCTCGCATCCACGATGGCAATCGAAATAATGGCCTCAAGGCCATGGGCATCCACGTCCTGGTTATCAATCGCGACCAAATGAAAGACCTTGTTGCACTCGAAGCCTTCGCCCAAACGATGCATCGACTCACAGGAGTCCGATTCCGGTACCGTATCAAGGGCTATCGCAAGCGTCAGGCCGCTTGGCTCAACGCTCTGCGGGCCGGAACCGGCCTCGCGCCGGTCTAAACGGCGAATCACCCGTGCGCCGTCGAGCAGGGCTGGGCAGTTAGTTCAAATACGTATAAATGGACGCATTAAATTAGACTGTTTTGCAGCTATCTCTATACCATTCGCCCTATTTGAAGGCAGGGTAGACTTCAAAACAACGCCATATGGACTAACTAAAGCTCCAAAACAACGTATCGGCATTGAATTGAGTAATTCGAGTCCTCAGAACTTATACGTATCTGAACTAACTGTCCACCTCGGATTTCGACGTCCGTCCAAACGCCCCCAAACGCCCTCAATTACCCTCCATTTGACAGCGGCAACAGGGTCGCTCACCATAGCAGGCGACAAATCAACGAAAGGATGAACATGGCAGCTGCACAGCCGCTTAAGATTCGCATGGTTGCCGGGCTTGGCAACCCGGGCGAGGAATATGCCGAAACCCGCCACAACGCCGGCTTTAAGGCGATCGATGAGCTGGCCCGTCAGGCCGGTGTCACGTACTGGAAAAACCAGGCCGGCGCCGAGGTCGCGCTCATCAACATCAACGATCCCGAGGAAGAGGGCGGCAAGCGCCAGATTGTACTGGTCAAGCCTCAGTCGTACATGAACACCTCGGGCGGACCCATCTCCAAGCTCTGCCGCGAGTACAAGATCAAGGCCGAGGAGCTGCTCGTCATCCACGACGAGCTCGACATTCCCGCCGGTGACGTGCGCGTCAAGGTGGGCGGAGGCCATGCCGGTCACAACGGCCTGCGCTCCATCATCGACAAGATGGGCAGCCGCGACTTTAGCCGTATCCGCACCGGCATCGGCAACCCTCCCGGCAAGATGGCCGTGGCCGACTACGTGCTCAAGCAGCTGCGTGCCCGCGAGGCCGAGGATTTCCAGGACACCTGCGCCCGCGCGGCCGACGCCGCGGGCCTCGCCATCGTGCACGGCGTGATCTATGCCCGCGACCACGTCAACGGCGCCGCTTCCTCCAACGGCAAGCACTAAAACCTACCATTTAGGGATGTTTATTTTGGCAGGTTTTATCTACAGAAACGCCCCGGTGGCCGCATCGCAATAAACCCCGCGCTGCCATACACGCATAACACCCCAAAGGGGGCCGGCCTCATCACAACCCGAGGCCGGCCCCCTTTGCCGTTTTGCCTGATAAAACCGACCAAAATAAACCTATCCCTATTTGGTAGGTCGAAGTGGATAAACCCTTTCCCAACCGCCGAAGATACACGTAAACGGCATGTCCATGAGGGTATAATTTGCACCGTATGTCTGCACAACGCCTGTGCGCGTACGGTTTTATTCGGGCTACCGTCCATTTCCGTGGAGGCACGGTTCGGCAGCCCTAACAAGAGAGGGGTTCTATGTATAAGATCCTGGAGAAGACGCAGTTCTCGGAGAAGGTGTTCAAGTTCCGCATCGAGGCGCCTGCAATCGCCAAGCATGCGCACGCTGGACAGTTCCTCATGGTTCGCGCCAACGAGACGGGCGAGCGCGTCCCGTTTACCCTGGCCGGCTGGAACGGTGACGAGGGCTGGGTCGAGTTCATCTTCATGGTGATCGGCAAGACCACCGAGATGCTGTCCACCTACGAGGCCGGCGAGTCGCTGCGCGACGTCGTGGGCCCGCTGGGCGTTCCCACCGAGATGGCCGAGGGCCCCTGCGCCGTCATTGGCGGCGGCGTCGGCCTGGCAATTGCCTTCCCGGTCGCCAAGCACCTGGTCGAGACCGGTCACGAGGTGCACGCCATCATGGGCGCCCGCACCAAGGACCTCCTGCTCATGGAGGACCAGTTCCGCGAGCTCCTCGACGAGGACCACATCCACATCACCACCGACGACGGCTCCTACGGCGAGCAGGGCGTTGTCACCGCTCCGCTGGAGCGCCTGCTGCAGGACAAGGCCGTGAGCCAGGTCTTCTGCGTCGGCCCCGTTCCGATGATGAAGTTCTCGACCCTCACCGCCCAGAAGTACGACACCCCCATCACCGCGTCGCTCAACCCCATCATGGTTGACGGCACCGGCATGTGCGGCTGCTGCCGCGTCGAGGTGGGCGGCGTGACCAAGTTCGCTTGCGTCGACGGCCCCGACTTCGATGCCACCCTGGTCGACTGGGATGACCTTCGTGCCCGCCAGGCCGCTTACCGTTCCGAAGAGGGCGAGTCCCTCAAGGCCTATGAGGAAAAGAGCTGCGCATGCCACTAGTTAACGGTCGTTTCGTTGCCGATATGAAGTCGCCCCGCACCCCCGATAACGAGGAGCCGGCTGCCGAGCGCGCCTGCGACTTCCGCCCCGTCGACAAGGGCTTCACCGAAGAGATGGCGCTGGCCGAGGCCGAGCGCTGCCTCAACTGCAAGAAGCCGTTCTGTGTTGAGGGCTGCCCCGTCAACATCAACATCCCCCGCTTTATCGAGCAGATCCGCGCGAAGGACTTCGGCGGCGCTCTCGATACCATCCGCGAGGACTCCATGCTTCCCGCCATCTGCGGCCGTGTCTGCCCGCAGGAGAACCAGTGCGAGGGCAAGTGCATCCGTGGCAAGAAGTCCGAGCCCGTGGCCATCGGCCAGCTCGAGCGCTTCCTGGGTGACCGCCCCGAGCTCGCCTCCACGCCCAAGATGGCCCCCAAGAACGGCAAGAAGGTCGCTGTCGTCGGCTCCGGCCCGTCCGGCATCACCTGCGCCGGCGAGCTCGCCCGTAACGGCTTTGACGTTACCGTCTTTGAGGCCTTCTTCACCGGCGGCGGCGTGCTGGTCTACGGCATCCCCGAGTTCCGTCTGCCCAAGGCGGTCGTCAAACGCGAGATTGACGGCCTGGAGGACATGGGCGTCAAGTTTGAGTACAACTCCGTCGTGGGCAACATGGCCACGGCCGAGGAGCTGTTCGAGCAGGGCTTCGACGCCATCTACGTGGCGACCGGCGCTGGCCTGCCCAAGTTCCTCAACGTCCCCGGCGAGAACCTGCCCAACGTCTTCTTCGCGAACGAGTACCTCACCCGCGTGAACCTGATGAAGGCCAACAAGTTCCCCGAGTACGACACCCCCACCAAGCACGGCAAGAACGTCGTCGTCTTTGGCGGCGGCAACGTGGCCATGGACGCCGTCCGTACCGCCAAGCGCCTGGGCGCCGAGCACGCCATCATCGCCTACCGTCGTACCGAGGACGAGATGCCCTGCCGTCGCGCCGAGCTGCACCATGCTAAGGCCGAGGGCGTCGAGGTTCTGCCGCTCGTCTCCCCGCTCGAGTTTGTCGCTGGCGAGGACGGCTCCGTGTGCGCCGTCAAGGTCCAGAAGATGGAGCTCGGCGAGCCTGACGAGTCCGGCCGTCGTCGCCCGGTGCCCATCGAGGGCGCCATCGAGGAGATCCCCTGCGACGTCGCGATCTCGGCTATCGGCACCAACGCCAACCCCTTCGCAAAGAAGATCGGCGGCAAGATGGAGCTCAACAAGTGGGGCTACATCGTCGCTGACGAGGAGACCGGCCAGACCACCGATCCCCGCATCTGGGCCGGCGGCGACATCGTCACCGGTGCCGCTACGGTCATTCTGGCGATGGGCGCCGGCAAGAAGGCCGCCGCTTCCATCACCAAGAGCCTGCTGGGCGAGTAATCACCTACAGCGCTCGCCATCAAACGGCAAAGTCCCCGTCGAGCACACGCCCGGCGGGGACTTTTTCTATGCCGACCGCCCCAACCACCACAAAGGGGACAGGCACCTTTGTGGTGGTTGGGGACTTGCCTGGTCGTTTTATCTCAATCTGTAACAGTTAGGCCCTGTTGAGCCTTGTAGTTGTTACAGATCGAGATATTGTGCCGGCCGCCCACGCTGCATCTCAATCTGTAACAGTTAGAGACCAAATATGCCGCCTGGTGTTACAGATCAAGACGTTGGGCTGACGGCCGAACGGTTCATCTAAATCTGTAACAGTTAGAGCCATTTTCGCTGGCTTGGTGTTACAGATCGAGATTTGCAAAAGCCGAGGATAGGCACTGCCGCCAAGGCCTTCCCCTCCGCCTAAAACAAAAACCACCACAAAGGTGCCTGCCCTTTGTGGTGGTTTTGGTCGGTTAGCCTTCGAGCTGGGCGACTTTGTAGCGGTAGGCTGCGGCGATGACGTCCTTGCAACCCTCGCGGCCCAGCTTGGCGCGGTTGACGACGATGTCCTTGCCGCTCGTCATCTTCCACTTTCCGGCACTGTAGCGCTTATAGAACGCCTCGCGCGCCTTCTGCTGCTGCTTGACCAGCTTGGCGCCCTTCTTTTTGTTAAGGCCGCGCTTCTTGCGCACGATCTCGACGCGGTCCTCAAAGGGTGCGGTCACCAACACGGCAATGTGGTTGGGATTGTTGCGCAGCAGGTAATCGGACAGGCGGCCTTCGATAATGCAGCTCTCGGTCTCGCCCAGATCCAAAATCACCTGGCTCATCTTTTGGAACAACTTGTCCGAGTACGAGCGGGCGTCGTAGCGGTCGGGCAGAAACGCCATGTTCTCCACGGCCAGGCGCTCGTCGTAGGCAGCCATCTTGTCGAGCGACTCGCCCGCACGCAGCGACGCACGTACCAGCAGCTCGTTGTCATACAGCGGAATCCCCAACTCGTCGGCAAGCATGCGACCAATCTCGTGGCCCTCGGCGCCAAAGTCGCGCGCGATGGTAATGACCACAGGACTCTTCTTGTTCTCCAGATCGCTCATCGCGATTCCTTTCTAACAAATGAGAAAAAGGCTGTCTATCGCCTTTTCCCACGATAGCGTACCAGGGAAAGCCAGGCTACGCTGCCACCATTCGCCTCTGATATGCCCTCACCAACAACGAGATACCAAAGTTGAGCATAAAGTACATCGCAAACACCAGGCCGTAGAGCATAAGTACCTGCGACAGATCAATCGCGTGGGCCATCACGACGTTTGCCGTGTACATGAGCTCGGCCACGTTAATGCCCGAAAGATACGAGCTGTCCTTAATGACGGTCGTGCATTGGCTAAACAGCGCCGGAATGATCGTCTTAAACGTCTGCGGCAGAATGATGTAGCGCATGGTGGCAAAAAAGCCGAAGCCTTGGCTCTGCGCTGCCTCAAACTGGCCGCGCGGAATCGAGTTGAGGCCGCCGCGCACAATCTCGGCCATAACAGCGCTGGTAAACAGCGTAAAGGCGATGGTCGAAATCACAATGTCCAAGCCCTGCACCGTAAAGTAGATAAACAGGATCCACAGCAGGTTCGGCGTGCAACGGAACAGCTCGATATAGGCACTCACCAAAATACGGAACGGGCGGGGCGCATAGCTTTTAACAAGCGCCAGCACCGTGCCAAAGATGAGCGAGAAAAAGATCGACAGCGCCGAGATCTCGATCGTCTTAACAAAGCCGCCCCAAATGTAGAGCAGGTTGGTCGCGTTGAAGATTTCCATGCGCTAGGCCTCCTCTACGTTGTCGAGCCCCAGCTCGGCGAGGCTCACGCCGCGCGGACGCTCCTTGGAGCGGCGCTCGAGCCACTGCACCAGCATGGCGAGCGGAAAGCAGATGATGAAGTACATAAGGCAGCAGACGATGTATCCCTGCAGGTAACCGTACAGACTCACAAAGTTGTCGGAACGGTACATAAGGTCGCCGCCGGCCACAAGCGCCAGCACCGACGTGTTCTTGACTAGGTTGAGTGCCTGGTTGCACAGCGGCGGCAGAATGATCTTGAATGTCTGGGGCAGCACGATGTACCAGTACGCCTGCGCACGGGTGAAGCCCTGGCTCTGCGCCGCCTCCATCTGACCGCGCGGAACCGCCTCGATACCGGTGCGGATGACCTCCGAGATGTAGGCCGCGTGATACAGGCCCACGCCCAAGAAGCCCAGCACGAACGGCGCGATGCGCACCGGCTGGTCGGCACCGGTTATGGCCTGCAAAAACTGCGGACCAGCCATGTACATAAAGAGCACCTGCACGGGCAACGGGGTGTTCTGGTAAAACTCCACGTATACGCGGCTTATGGCGCGCAGCACGCGCGAACGGGTGGTAGAGAACACACCCAGCAGCGTGCCCAGCACCAGCGACAGCAGCAGACCGGCAACGACCACCTGTAGCGTCACGCCAAAGCCCTCCCAGAAGGGCCCCATGTTTTGAAATGTCGTCGACCAACGGTCGGCGTCAAATAATCCTTCGAGCATTTGATTCCTTCCTTGGACGATGCGCCTATACAAGACCCCAGGTCTTGACCTCTTGGTCGAGCCAGCCGTCGGCCAGACGATCGCAAATCACCTGATCGACCACGGCCGAAAGGTCGCAGCCCTTCTTGGTCGCCACGCCGTAGCCCTGCTCGCCAAACTTGACCTCGGGCTGCAACAGCTCAACGGTCTCGTTCATGTAACCGGCCAGCGTGGAGCGGTCCATGGCAAAGACGTCGATATTGCCGGCGTCGAGCGAGCTCTTGATGATGGGGTAGCCGCTAAAGGCCCTAAACTCGGGCTTGCAGCTAAAGCCGTTGTCCTTGATCATCTGCTCGATCAGGCCCTGCGTGGTGGCACCCTGGCTCACGCCGATGACCTTGCCGTCCAGGTCCTCAATCGAGGTAAAGCCCGAACGCTTCTTGACCATGAGTCCCACGTAGTCGGTGCGGTACGGCGTCGAGAAATCCCAGCTCTTCTTGCGCTCGTCGGTGATGGTGTAGGTCGCTGCGACCACGTCGAGTTGGCCGTTATCGATCAGCGGGCCGCGTGTCTTGGGCGTTACGTCGGTAAACTCGACAAGCTCCTGGGCACGGGCTTCCTTGTAGCTCACGCCAAAGACAGCGGCGGCGATCTGGTAGCACAAATCGACTTCCATGCCCTCAAAGCGGCCTTTGGCGGTGTCGTAATAGCCGTAGCCGGGAACATCTTTCTTGACGCCGGCATTCAGATGGCCGCGCGACTTGATGGCCGCAAGCTTGGATCCCTTGTCGGAACCCTCGCCGCTGGTGGAGTTGCCGCAACCGGTGAGCGCGGTCCCCGTCAGCGCGAGCATGCCGGCGCCCGCCAGCTGCAAAAAGTGACGGCGCGACACGGCCGCCCTCGTCATATCCGTCATGTCCATCACCGCGCCTAGTGCAGAATCTTGGACAGGAACTCGCGGCAGCGCGGGTTCTCGGGGTTATCGAAGAAGTGCTCGGGCGTGCCCTCCTCCAGGATGCGGCCGTCCTCCATAAAGATGACGCGGTCGGCCACCTGGCGCGCAAAGCCCATCTCGTGCGTCACGCAGATCATGGTGATGTCCTCCTGCGCGAGCTCAATCATAACGTCCAGAACCTCCTGGACCATCTCGGGGTCGAGCGCCGAGGTCGGCTCGTCAAACAGGATGATGGGCTGCTTGGTGCACAGGGCACGGGCGATGGCGATGCGCTGCTGCTGACCGCCCGAGAGGTTCTGCGGATACTCGCCGGCCTTATGCGCCATGCCGACGCGCTTGAGCGCGGCGACGGCGATCTCGGTCGCCTCCTCCTTGCTCTTCTTTTGCAGCTTGATGGGCGCGAGCGTCAGATTGCCCAGCACCGTCATGTTGGGATACAGGTTGAACTGCTGAAACACCATGGAGCTATATTTGCGAGCCATTTCCAGGTGATTCTTCTTAGTGAGCGGCGTACCGTCGATGATGACCTCGCCCGACGTGGGCTCCTCAAGATAATCGACACAGCGGATGAGCGTCGACTTACCCGAGCCGGAAGGCCCGATCATTACGAGCTTCTCGCCGCGCTTGACGGTGAGGTTGATATCTTTGAGCACATGCAGGTCGCCAAAGTACTTGTTGAGATGCTTGATCTCGATCATGTCTGCCATGAATGTCCCTTCCCTGCGTTTACACGAGTTGAACTATTGTACGGAAAGAACCACGTTTCCGCAGCCCACACTACATTCCCGTAAAGAACCCGCAACCTTCCGCCCACTCATTGGGGACAGACTTAAATGAGTACCCCCGTGGCTACTCATTTAAGTCTGTCCCCAATGAGTGCAACCGCCCTTGTTGAGCATAAGTCAGCGAAAACCCGTACACGCGAGCAAGGTGACGTGAAATGAAAGGGCGCAGACCTTATGGTCGCGCCCTTGAAATTGAACGTCAGATTGCCGCGTGTACGGGTTTACAGCGTCGAGCCGTTACGCGGTTTGGTAAAACCGCGTAACAAATTACGCGAGTTTGGCACCGACGATCTTTGCCGCGGCAGGCTTGTCGAAGTTGCCGCCGGTGGCCTTGCCCAGAGCGCCCATGACCTGGCCCATCTGCTTCTTGGACGTGGCACCCAGCTCGGCGATAACTTGCTCAATCAGGGCCTCGAGCTCCTCGCCCGAAACCTGCGCGGGCAGCAGGCTCTCCAGAATCTTGACCTGCTCGGTCAGGTTGTCGGTACGCTCTTGGTCGGTGCCGGCCTTGATGGACATCTCCAGCGTCTCGCTCGTCTGCTTAATCAGACGCTTGATCATGCTGTTGACGTCTTCCTCGGTCACATCGCGGCGCTCGTTGACCTCGATATTCTTCACCTCGGCCTTGACCTGGCGAATGATGGACAGGCGAACCTTGTCCTTAGCCTTCATGGCCGCGATCATTTCCTTCTGCAGCTCTTCGTTGGTCATCTGCAAATCCTCTCTAATAGCGTGGGCGGCACTCGCGCGAGCACCGCCCCATGATTACTCAGTCGTCGACGAATCGTCGGTCGAGCTCTTGGTGACGCCCTTCAGGCTCACGTTGTAGGGCACATCCTTGGGCATGGGGTTGACGGTAATGTCGGCGTCTTTCTTGTACTGCTCCAGCCACTCGCTGTATGCAGTACTGGCCGCCTGCGTCTTCACCACGTTGGAAACGTACTTCTTGATGTCCTTGGGCACCTGCTTGATGTCATCGACCTGGCTATCGACATGGAAGTAGTCGGTGCACTTGATGATGTGGTAGCCATAGGTCGACTCGACGACTTCGCTCACGTCGCCCTTGTTGAGCCCCTCGAGCGCCGTCTGGTAGCTGTCGACAAAGGTGGTGAGCTTATCCCAGCCCACATCGCCCTTCTTCTCCTTGGAACCGGTGTCCTCGGAGTACTGTTCAACGGCGTCCTCAAAGCTCAGCTCACCGGAGTTGATCTTGTCCAGGCACTCCTGCGCCTTGGCCTTGGCGGCAGCCTTGTCCTCGTCGGAAGCGTCGGAATCAACCTTGATCAGGATGTTCGACGAGCGACGGGCATCGTTGTAGTTGGACAGGTTCTCGTTGATGTAATCGACGATCTCGCTGTCCTTGGGCTTGCTGGTGGGCGCCACAGCATCCTTAAGCTTTTGCTGCGCCAGGCTCTCCTTGAGCGAGTCCTTGTAGGTGTCCTCGGTGTAGCCGTAGGTCTTAAGGGCCTTCTTAAAGGCCTTGGCACCGCCCGCGCTCTTGCACGCGTCCTTCCAAGCCTTCTCGACCTCCTCGTCCGACACCGTCACGCCGTTCTCCTTCTGTGCCTGTTGAAGCAGAATCTGCTGCGTGTAGGAGTCGATGAGTTGCTTGCGGTACTTCTTGGGCGTGAGGTCGTTGTCGACCAGATACTGTGCCCAGTCCTTGTCCTTGGTGTAGCCGTAGGACGTGCGCATGCTCATGATCTGCTTGGTCACGGTGTCCTCGGTGAGGTTGGTGCCGTTGATAGTGGCAGCTACACCGCCGGTAAGCTTGTAGCCCGAGGTATCCTCTGCCTGCGACATCAGGCCGGAGCACGCCATGGCCGAGACGGAAAGCAGCATTGCCAGCACGCCGATGACCACCAGAACGATCTTGACGGTCTTGGACACGCGGGTCTTGCGCTGCTTCTTGCGAGAGCTGGAGGCGGCGCAAGCCTGCTGCTCGGGCGTCGGCTCGGGTGCGGGGTTCTTTTTCTTATTTGCCATAGTTGGCCTTTCGCATAACGAATCGAACAAACGCCATTGTGTCACAACGCAGCCCCCGCGGCACGCTTGGTGCATTGGGGACAGGTTAATCTGCACCATTTTGGTGCAAAGGGGACAGCTCTGGCAGCCGGCACCTTAGAAGTGACGGCGGATAGCGTCGACCATGCCCTGGGACGTGGTCTGGCCGAGCACATCGGCTGCAGCGTCGGCATCCATAAAGATATTCATGAGCGCCTGAAGTGCCTCGACCTGGCCGCCCGGCTCGGCGATGCCCAGATTGATGACGATCTGCGCCGGCACCGGGGCGCCCATGCCCGCCATCGCGTTGAACATCACGGGTGCGGCGGGCTTCACCACCGCGACATAGGGCTTGGCCACAAATCCCGGATCGGTATGCGGAATGGCGATATTTGCCGCCGGCATGGCAAGACCCGTGGGATAGGCATCCTCGCGCGTGCGAACGGCGTCGAGCCAACCGTCGGCAATGTAGCCGCGCGGAGCAAGCTCACTCTCGAGCTGCGCAAACACCTCACCCGGCGTCGCACACTCCCAATCAAAAAACACCAGCTCAGGCGAGAAAAGCGCCTCGGCGTTATCCGCCATACCGTCCTCCAAAGTTGCATGGGGTTCACATTGCCCCATATGATAGCGAAACCAGACAGACAAGGTTAGTCGAGGATCCCGATCATCTCGAGTGCACGCGCGGGCGTCAGGCAAACCTCGGGCATCGCCTCCAACATGCGCCGGTCTCTCGTGACCACGTAGTCAACATCTGCCGTCTCGCCCGAAGCAATGATGAGGTTGTCTTCAAGATCCGGCATACGCTTGCCAAGCATGCGTGCCATCTCGCACTCTGCCAACGAAAGTGGAGAGGCCGTTGCTACCTGCATCATATGCTCGATGCAGGCCCATGACGCCGAGGCAAACGACACGCTAATCCCGTTCGCATTCCGCCGGGCTAGACGCCGAGGCAAAATGTAGAACACATCCTTTGCCGTCGTGGGCGCATAAAGAAGGTCGATCTTTCCCGCCTCGGCCAGTTCAACCAATCTCTTCGCTTCGTCGAATGCCCCCTCTTGCAGGTAATAATCGAGCCAAACGTTCGTATCTACAAGCAGGCGTTTTGCCTCGATCATCGGCAATTCGCCTCGATGTCGGCAATCATCGCGTCATACATATCATCTCGTACGGCATCCCAGTCTTCCGCAGATGATCCACCTGGCTCAAAATCCGAAGCGCTTAGCCCCAACGAGGAAAAAGCTAGGCCACACCCCTGCTCGGCCAGGCTCTCCGCACGGGGCGCCTCGCGCTTATCCGCCACCATAAATCCCGGCAACGTTTGATGCTCGACAAGATAGACCCAAAGCGCACGAATAGCATCGCTCGCCCCCAATCCATTGCGAGTTAGGACCGCGTCGCCACCAGCCTTGAGCATAGGATCGATTCGCGTGTTGAGCTGCACCGTTGCTGTACCCATAGCGGCTCCTCTCTATCTGCTAGCAGTATAGCAAACATGAAAGGCCACGCAAAAGGGCCCCGCCCGCACACGGACGAGGCCCTATCAGATTTCTTGGTTCTGATGAAGCTTTTACATCTCAAGGAAACCAAGGAGACCCTTTTTCAAGCGACTAGCGCGCCGGGTCGATAGCCACCTTGCCGCTCTCCAGCACGTGGACGCGGCCGTCGGCGAGCATCTGCACGACCTCGGGATACAGCACGTGCTCGATCGCGTGGA
The DNA here is from genome assembly GCF_003471405.1 of Collinsella sp. AM20-15AC. Classification (NCBI taxonomy): domain Bacteria; kingdom Bacillati; phylum Actinomycetota; class Coriobacteriia; order Coriobacteriales; family Coriobacteriaceae; genus Collinsella; species Collinsella sp. AM20-15AC. The sequence goes on along the minus strand of NZ_QRJA01000029.1, from coordinate 15,312 downwards.
TGTGCTCCTCGAGCGTATCGACATCCCAGCCCTCCTCAACGGCCAGCGCGCGCTGGGCGATGATGGGGCCGTTGTCGTAGATCTCGTTGGCAAAGTGCACGGTCACGCCGGTCACCTTGACGCCGCGGGCAAACGCATCGTCGATCGCGTGGGCACCGGTAAAGCTCGGCAGCAGGGCCGGGTGCAGGTTGACCACACGGTTGGGGAACGCCGCCAGCAGCGGCGTGTGCACCATGCGCATGTAGCCGGCCATGACCACATACTCGCAGCCGCGCTCGAGCAGCTCGTGCGCGATGATCTCGTCGGCGGCGATGGGGTCGGCATAGACATCCTTGGACAGCGTGAGCGTCTGGATGCCTGCGCGCTCTGCACGCTGCAGGCCCTTGGCCGAAGGACGGCTCGACACCACAAGCTCAATCGAGGCGTTGAGCTTGCCAGCGGCGATCAGGTCGATCAGCGCCTGCAGGTTGGTACCCGAACCGCTGATGAGCACGCCGATCTTGAGCGGCTCGGCCGTATCGGTGCCGGTCGGACGGGTGTAAGGCACAAAACCCAGGCCCTCGCCAGCACCCATCTGCTCGTTAGCGCTCATCGGAGTACACGACCTTACCGGAGCCCTCGACGCACTCGCCCACGCGGAACGGCTTCTCGCCCAGCGCGACCAGGGCCTCGGTCACCGCGGCCTCGTCCTCGGGGGCGACGATCAGGCACAGACCAACGCCCATGTTGAAGGTCTTGCATGCCTCGTTGGGCGCAAGCTCGGCCTGGCGCGACACGTAGGTGATGACGAGCGGAACGTCCCAACCCATCTCGGCACCGTTGCGGGTGACCACAGCGTCGACGTCGTCGGCGAGCGCGCGGTTGAGGTTCTCGGTAATACCGCCGCCGGTGATGTGGGCGATGGCGTGCACGTTGGCGCCACCGCGCAGCAGCTCCAGAATCGGCTTAACGTAAATGCGCGTGGGGGCCAGCAGAGCGTCTGCCAGCGATGCACCGCCGAGCTCCTCGAGCGGACGGCTCAGCTCCTCGGCCTTAGCGGCGGCCTCGGGCGTACCCGGCTTGATGCCGTCGACACCGATGACCTTACGCACGAGCGAGTAGCCGTTGGAGTGCACCCCGGTGGAAGGCAGACCCAGGATCACATCGCCCGGGCGGACGTTTGCGGGGTCGAGCATCTTGGGACGGTCGACGACGCCCACGGTAAAGCCGGCGAGATCGTAGTCGGCCGGAGCCATGACGCCCGGGTGCTCGGCCATCTCGCCGCCCACGAGCGCGCAGCCCGCGAGCTTGCAGCCGTCGGCAACGCCCTTGATGATCTTTGCCATGTGCTCGGCCTCAATGTGGCCGATGGCAACGTAGTCCAAGAAGAACAGCGGCTCGGCGCCCGAAGCCAAAATGTCGTTGACGCACATGGCGACCAGGTCCTGGCCCACCGTCTCATGACGGTCCATGATCTGGGCGAGCACGAGCTTGGTGCCCACGCCGTCGGTACCGCTGATCAGGATCGGGTCTTCCATATCCTTAAGCGCGGCGGCCGAGAACAGGCCGCCAAAGCCACCGATGCCGCCGATGACCTCGGGGCGGTTGGTGTCCTTGACCATCTGCTTAATAGCGTCGACGGCGCGGCCGCCCTCGGCGGTATCGACGCCGGCGTCCTCGTACGTCACATGCTTGCTGTCGCTCATCTGAGCCTTCCTCTCCCACTACCGTCTGACGAGCAGGCGCCAAACGGTGCTCATAGTTGCGTCATTTCGGCGCGCGCCATAACAGCACGCGCCGTCATATCAACAAAACAGCAGGTAAAACCTACCAAAATAAACCTGTCCCTACATGGCAGGTTTTAGGCCTCACCGTGCTCCTCTTCCCAGCTGCGGTCGTCATATTTCTCGACCACGGCGTCGTCGTCAAAGTGTAGCGGCTTGTCCAGGTTGCGGGGCTTAAAGCCCTCCATGAATTTGTCGCGGCCAAAGCTCTCGGGAATCGCCACGGGATAGCGGCCGGTAAAGCACGCGTCGCAGTAGCCGCCCTTGGGCATGACCTTCAGCAGGCCCTCGACCGAAAGGAAGGCCAGCGAATCGGCGCCAATGTACTCGCAGATCTCATCGACCGTCTTGTTGGCGCTGATAAGCTGCGACTGCACGTCGGTATCGATACCGTAGAAGCACGGCCAGATGACCTCGGGCGAGTTGATGCGAATATGAATCTCCTTGGCACCGGCGTTGCGCAGCATCTTGACGAGCTGCACCATGGTGGTGCCGCGCACAATGGAGTCGTCGATGACGACCAGGCGCTTGCCCTCGATGTTGTCGCGCAGCGGGTTGAGTTTCATACGCACGCCCATGGCGCGCAACTCCTGCGTAGGCTCGATAAACGTGCGGCCCACGTAGCGGTTCTTGATAAGGCCCTCACCAAAGGGAATGCCACTCTCGTGCGAATAGCCCTCCGCAGGCGGCAGACCGGAGTCGGGCACGCCGATGACCAGGTCGGCCTCGACGGGCTCCTCATGTGCCAGCTGACGACCCATGTCATAACGGCAGGCGTAGACGCTCTTGCCGTTCATAATGGAGTCGGGGCGGGCAAAGTAAACCTGCTCAAAGATGCAGTTGGCCGGTTCTTCGGCAGCGGGCACACCCTGCTCGGACACCAGGCCCTCGGCACTGATGCGCAAGATCTCGCCGGGACGGACATCGCGCACGTACTCGGCGCCCACAATGTCGAGCGCGCAGGTCTCGGAAGCAACGACCCAGCCACCGGCGCGCGTGACACGGACGGCGGAGTCGACCGTCGAGGCGCCGTCCTGCGACGGCAGCTGCGAAACGGATGCGGCATCGGCCTGGTCCAGGCCCTCGTCCACCAGCTTGCCCAACACCAGTGGGCGGATGCCGTGCGGATCGCGGAAGGCGTAGAGCGCCTGCTCGTTGATGAGCGTCATGGCATAACCGCCACGCACGAGCTCCATGGTCTTGCGAATGCCCTCGCGCAGGTGGCCCGTACGCTGGGTAAAGTAGCCGATGAGCTTGGTCGCGACCTCGGAATCCGAATTGGAGAGGAACGGCACGCCCAGCTCGATCAGCTGGCGGCGCAGCTCGTCGGTGTTGACGAGGGTGCCGTTGTGCGCGAGCGCGATAATGACGCTATTGATGGTAGAGAGGTGCGGCTGAGAGGCTTCCCAGCTCTTGGCGCCGGCGGTGCCGTAGCGCACATGACCCACGGCCAGCTGACCGGAGAGCGTCGACAGGTCGGCGTTGGAGAACACGCGGTCGAGCAGGCCCAGATCCTTGCGGACCATAACCGTACCGCCGTCACCCACGGCGATTCCCGCCGATTCTTGGCCACGGTGCTGCAGTGCACGCAGGCCAAAGTACGTCAGTCGAGCCACGTCGCGATCGGGCGCCCAAACACCAAAAACGCCGCATTCCTCATGCAGCTGGTCGGAGTCCGGATCATACGTCGACATGGCGTTCACCTGTCCCGCGGCACGCTCGGCCGCGCGGATGGTTTCTTGAGACATGGCATCCCCTCAGAGCCTCGTATTTTGGCGTTACCCGCCTTATTATACGCACGGTGCGACGCGCTCCCCAGCGCATGAGCAGCGCTTTTTAAAAGCCCACCGAGCTAATAATCCGTTTTGCGGCCAAACATTTTATCGGTCTGTCCAGCGCAAGCGCCCGCGCCCCCAGATGGCCGCCGCGTCCACCGTTGGGGATTACAAAGTTGCAATTGGGACGTTCGTCCTGTCTTTTGGCAGGTCGGCGGCGTATCCTTGTAATCTAGGACAAAGCGAGAAAGGTTCTGTATGGATCGAAACGGACTCGACCCCAGCGTCCCCAGCGCCACGGAGGTCAAGAAGATTCCCCTCATCATTAAGGTGTACGCCGTCCTGTGCATCCTATCCGGCGTGGGCACACTCCCGTCGGTCGCTGCCTTTATGTGGCAGGTCATCACCGCGCTCATCAACGGCAACGCCGCCGAAAAGCTCGGCGACAATATGCTGGTCTCGGTTGGACTCATCGTCGCCGGCATCATGCTCTCTGCGGCAAGTGCCGTCATCCTGATCATCTTTGGCCTGGACCTTATCAAAAACCAGCGCCGCAACGCCGCCCGCCTGTCCTACATCCTTATTGCATTCACCGTCGTCGAGCTTTTGGTCGACGTGATGCTCCAGGGCATCGGGCCCTTCCTGCTGCGCCCCGCGATCCAGCTCGGCATCCTCGTTGCACTTTCAGCAACCGTCGACCCCACGCTGCGCCAGGAGCGCGAACTGCAGCGCCGCCTGCAGGAGATGCTCGACCGTGACGCCGCGGCGGAGGGCATGCTCGGCCGCGATGAAACCGGCGAGGGCTACATCAAGCTCAACTACTTCAACCTGTTCTGGGTATTCTTCGTCTGCTGCGTGCTCGGCCTGATCGCCGAGGACATCTGGCATATGACAGTCGACGACCCGGGCGTCTACCAGAACCGCGCCGGCATGCTGTTTGGTCCCTTCAGCCCCATCTATGGCTTTGGCGCCGTACTCATGACCATGGTGCTCAACCGCTTCTATAAAAAGAACCCCATCATCATTTTCCTGGTAAGCGCTGTGCTCGGCGCGAGCTTCGAGGTGTTCGTGGGCTGGTTTATGCAGACCTCATTTGGCGTGGTCTCATGGAGCTACTCGCACATGAAGCTGTTTGGCATGCCCGACCCACTCGCCGTCCTTACGGGCGGACGCACCTGCACGGGCTTTGCCTGCCTGTGGGGCCTGGGCGGCCTTATCTGGATCAAGCTACTGCTGCCGAGGCTGCTCAAGCTCATCAACATGATTCCGTGGAAGAGTCGCTACTCGGCTACCGTCATCTTTACCGTCATTATGCTGGTCGACGGCGTCATGACGCTGCAGTCGCTCGACTACTGGTACCAGCGCGTCAACGGCACGGAGCCGGATATTCCCGTCGCGCAGTTCTACGGCAAGTATTTCGATAACGACTACATGGAGAACCGCTTCCAGAGCATGACCATGAGTCCCAAGGATGCGACGCGCGTGTAGCGCCAAGCAATGCCGAGATTTTCCAACGCACAGAAAAGCCCGCTGGCAGACTGAACTGCCAACGGGCTTTTGCTATAGATGGACTCGAATTGATCGCAAAGTCCTATGCCTCGCGCTCGACCTCGCTCACACACTCATTTTTAATGGTACCGACGAGCGCCTGCAGCGCATCGACCACATGCGGGCGAATGTCCCCGCCAATGAGCACGAGCATGATGTCGTCGCCTACGGCGAGCTCGCCGCTCGCCAGCCACACGCGCACATAGCCGATACCCGGCATCGCGCGCGTTGCCTCGATAGCGGCCTGTACCTTTTCGGCATCGAAGCCAAACACCATGCCGCCCACCTTATGTCCAGGCGCCACACCATCTGTCTCGACCCCACGCGCCTCGGCCTTGGGCGTCGCACGCACCACACCGTTATGCGTCAGGTACATACCGCACGCAGGTGCCGACGAATCGGCCTTGGCTTCGCGCAGCCAAGCATCAACCGAAGGCATCGATTTGCCACTTTCAAGCATCATTTCTCCTTTTTACCGTCATCGAGTAGCTCATTTGGGACGGGGCTTTTTAGCTACTCTTGAACAACTTATTCCTCGACCGGCGTGAGCACCATGACGGCGCGCGTATTGCTAAATGACAGCGAGCGGCAGGTCACAAGCGTTACGACCTTGGTTGCCGAAGCGGCACGATCGGTGGCATCGCTCGCCACGGCAGAGGCACCGGCAAGCATCTCGGACAGGTAATTCTTCAGTCCGTCATCGCCCTCAAAGTTGGGCGTGCGCGCCTTGGCATACGTGTCCTCGACCACCTTGGTCGCCAGTGGGCGCAACTTATACGTCGCATCGCGCGTGATGTAGTACACGTATTCCATGCTGTCGAACGTCGCCTGATCGGTCGTGTTCGAAATCACGTTGAACATCGAACCGTCGTTCATGTGATGACCGTAAATCGTGGTCTGCTGATCCACCATGCCCGGCGCGGTGTCGTCGCTATCCAAGAAGATGGCTCCCGAGGCATTGGCCGCACCGTCGAACAACGTGTTGAGGTACTTGGAGTTGTTATTGGTCTGCACCACGGGGTAGTTGATGTTGGTGCCGGGCGCGTAAATCCAGCCCACAACCTCGGGATTTGTCTGGGCGAGCGCGTTGAAGTCGACAATCGGCACGCCGCTGGCGTCCTTGTCGCTCACATATTGCTTTTCGATCTTTTGATACGACTCGCTCGCCTGCTTGTAGCCAATCTGCGCGTTGATAAAGATGGCGGCCGCAGCAACGATTAGGCCGATGCCGATAATGATGAGCAAGATGGGGATAACGGAGCGACGCTTTTTGCGCGGCGTCTCGGTATAGCTCGATGGCGCGGTATGCGCCGAAGAGCGAGGTGACTTCTTGGCCGTACTGTATGACGAAGGGCGATAAGCAGCAGGTGTATCCTGACGGCGATGCTTCGCCGGCGTCACGGGGCGCGGCGCGCGCGGCTGCTGAGGAGAGGATGTCCGACCCTGTTGCGGCGCGCGGACTGCTCCCGACTTGGCTGGATCGGGAATCCGAGAAGCCGAAAAACGCTTTCCCTGATAGTCGGACATGGCTCTCCTTATGCTGCAAATGGACTGGCAGAGCGCTTAGGCGTCAGCCATCTCCTGCTTCATCTTTTCGATAACCTTGCGGTACTCGGGGTCGCATGCGCCCAGAATCTGCGTGGCGTAAATGGCAGCGTTCTTGGCACCGTTGATGGCCACACAGGCAACGGGCACGCCCGAAGGCATCTGCACCATCGACAGCAGCGAGTCCATACCACCCAGATCGCTCGTCTTCATAGGCACGCCGATGACCGGCAGCGGCGTAAAGGCCGCCACGACACCGCCCAGGTGAGCAGCCTTGCCGGCAGCAGCGATAATCACCTTGATGCCGCGGTCGGCAGCAGTCGAGGCCCACTCATGGACCTTCGCCGGCGTGCGGTGCGCACTTGCAATCACGAGCTCATAGGACACGCCCAGTGCCTCGAGCTCGGCGGTGCAACCTTCCATAACGCCCAGATCGGACTTGGAGCCCATGATGATCCCGACAACCGGCTTCTGATCTGCCATAAACAAAGACCTCCTGTTGAGAGCGGTGACGCGGCGAATCCGCGACCCTTAACTGCAAATAATTCAAGTATAGCCGCCGATGCCGATGTGTTCGGCGGGAGACGGAACGCTTTGCGAGATTAAGGCCGAAGGGTCGGAGCTTTCCGCCTACATTCAAAAAGCGTGCCCACCGTCCTTGGGTGGGACGGCGGGCACGCTTGCTTAGCTGTTGCTGGGGCTACTTAGCCTTGCTGCGACGATGGAAGAAAGCGCCGATCGCGGCGATGATGGCGCCAAGACCACCGACGGTCGCGACGGTCGCCGCCGTCTGGTCTCCGGTATTGGGAATCGCCGAACCGTTCTTCTTGCTGCCCTGGGCCTTGTCGCCTGCGGGCTTGCCCGCCTGGTTGCCGCCGTTCGAGCCATTGCCGGAACCCTGGTTGCCCGAGCCGCCCTGATTGCCGGAATCGGCATCCTTGAGGCTCTCAATAGCCAGCTTGAGCTGGTCATAGGCCGCCTGGAGCTGGGTGTCGGAAGCATTCTCATCACCCAAGACGTCCTCGGCGTAGGTAATGGCATCCGTCAGGGCCTTGACAGACTCGGCCGTCTTGCCCCTGGTGTCAGCCTCCTTCGCCTGCTTGACCAGGGCCTTGAGCTGCTTCTTAGTCGGATTCTCGACCGGGGCCACTGGGGTCTTCTCGAGCGCGCCGCGGGCGCTCTCGAGCGCCCTGAGCGCCTGGTCGACCTCGTCCTGCGTGGCTTTCTCGTCGCTCAAGATGGCGCGGGCGCTCGCCAGGGCGTTCTCGAGCGCCGTCCAGGAGGCCTCGGTGTAGTCACCGGCCTTGAGGTCGCCGGCAGCAACCTCGGCATCAACCTTTTCGATCGCGGTAGCGAGATCATCCTTCGCCACCGGATCGGGGACGGCCGTACCGTAGAACTTGAGCTCCGCCATGCTGCAGTAGGCATCAACGTTGCCACCGCCGGCGTGAATCACCTTGACGGTCACGTAGCGACCGCGCGCGGCGCCAAAGCTCATCTGTTTCCAGTCGCCACGGTCGGTGAGCACGCGGCCGTCGTTGTCGAAGGCGAACGTACCCATCGACGCGGCGGTGCCCATCTCATAACCGTCGGCAGTGTCGGAGACCAGTATCTCGGCCTCGAAGATATCGCCGTTAGTGCCGCCGTCCTGGCGCGGCAGGAATGTAACGTCGGTGAGATCGTAGTCGCGGCCCAGGCCGACACTCAGATACTGGGGCATACCGGTCCCATGGGCCCAGTCGCTGTGCCAAAGCGTCCGCTCGTCGCCGTCGAGAGCGTTGACGGCGTTGCTGCCCTCGTAGTCGGCCTCACTCGAGAAGCCGGCCACCTTGACGTTCTTGCGGTTCTCGGGCGTGTTGATAAGAATCTTCTCATCGACAGGGCGCATCTTGAGGCCGTCGATTGCCTTCTCGATCTTGGCTGTGGCGTCTGCGACATCCTTCTTGCTATAGCTGCCTTGGCCGCCGTCGAGGAGCTTCTGAGCCGCCTCGACCGCAGCGGTGAGAGCTGCATAGGAATCCTTAGTGTAGACGGACTCGCTGTAGCCCGCGGCCTTGGAAAGCGCCGCCACGAGCGCAGAGGTATCGACACCAGCCTTGACCTCGACCTCATAGGATGCGGTCTTGGAGGGGTCGAGTACCGACGCCACCGTGATCTTTGCCTTGCCGGCCTTGTTGGCACGCAGGTAGTAGCTCACGCTATCGCCAGCCTGAACAGCGGAGACGCTTACCACAGAGGGGTCGGAGCTCTCGACCGTCACATAGGGGTAGCCGGCGCTCTCAGGCGTGGCCTTGGCGTCGACGAGCGTAACGTCGCCTTCAAAGAACTCGGTCTGGTTCTTGCCTAGCTCGACACCCTCGATGGCCTCGACACCCTGCGTGTAGTTGAAGTTGACCTCACGCAGTGTGAGCATCTGGTCACCCGATGCCTCAAGCGGCGTGACCTCGACCTTGGTCGCCTTCTTGCCCTTGTTCTCGGCAGAGAGGCCAAAGGCGTAGCGAGCCCGGAAGGAATCGTACTCCCCGCCCGCGAACTCTTGGGTTGAGCCATCCTCGAACGTCACGACAGCCTTGATCTTCTGCACGGTTCCGTTGCCACCGTTGCGGTTAACGACCTCGACACTATCGAGTTTCGACGGCGTCTTAAATGCGAATGTCATCGTGGTGGGAAGCTTCACGTAACTCGGAAGCTTACCCTCGCTGTCATAGTTGGGCTCCCAGTTCCATAGGAACTCAAAGCCGTTGTCGCCCTCGTTATTATCGAACAGCGCGTTATAGCTCTTCTGCTGGATAAGTTTCTCGACGTTGGTCCCGTCGTCAGTCGTGAGCTCATCGTTGGTCATCGTGATGTTGAAGGCATCCTGACCGTACTCGGTGACCGTTGGCCGAGGAACATCCGGCATCGTCACTGTGCCGTCGCTCGCAAACTCAAGTGCGTCGCATGCCGGACCGATGAGCCAAGATGTCGAGGGCAGTTCGACCTTGCCGGCGGTCTTGGCCTTGAGCTTGAAACTCGCCACCGCGCCGGTACCGTTGTAGAGCTTGCCATCGCCGCGGTTGGCAAAGGCGAGATTGATAGTCTGCGTTCTGTCCGCGAACTGGACCTTCTCGCGAGACAGGTTCTCCATGCCGGCAGTCGAGCCGTCCTGCGCGATGCTCTCGGACACAAACTCGAACTGGTCGCTCTTGAAGTTGACGAGAGCGCCCAGGGCGTTGACGTTCTTGGCGTCGGCCGCATAGACATCAACGGTGATCTCATCACCGGCCTCGACCTCGGTCTTGCTCGGAATCACCGCGAGCGAACCTGCGACCTTGCCCTTTTGTTTAGTGCCGCCGTCAAGACCCGCCATGGTGAACGAGTAATCGTAGACGTCGTAAACGCCGTTATCGTTGAGGTCGGCGAAGTGGTCGCGGATCTGCGAACCGAACGTCGGGGTATCGGGATCGCGATTCTCGAGGCCCAGATAGTTCTTCATGTTGGAGTAGTCTCCGTCGGAGATCGTGGCCTTGTTGAGGTTGGAGCCCACGGCGAAGCCATCCGTGCCGTCGGTCTTGTAGATGGCAATCTCGGACGCGGAGAAGAAATTGCCGACCGAGGCGAGCGGTGTCATGCGCACGTAACGGGCGGCCACGGTGCCGTCAAACGCTACCGTCTTACAATCAGCGGAACGTGCCCAATCGACCTCCTGGCTCGTCCAGTGGACGCCATCGAGACTCGTCTCAACACGCATCTTGGTCACAGTGCCGTTGCCGGCGTCATCGCGCGGATAGTACTCGAGCTTATCGAGCTTGTAAGCGCGTCCATAGTCAACGGTAAGCGCCTTGCCCAGATCGTTGCCACCGGAGTGGAAACCGCCGTCGCCCGACTGGAACTCATGGTCGAAGGCGAGCTCGGCCTTATGGCTGCCGTAAAGTGAGCCCTCCCAGGTGATTTGCTCGGCGTCGGGGACGTTCCGCCACGGATCGAGTGCGGAGTTCGCCTCGAGCACATCGCTCCAGGCGGAGTAGCCCTCGGCGTTGCGCGAACGAATCTGGTAGGTGTGCTTGCTATTGTAGGCGAGGTCGGTGTGCGTGAACTCGGCCGCATCACCCACGGCGAACACGGTGCCGTCGACCTTAAGGTCGTAGGAGGTAGCACCATCGACCTTTCCCCAGGTGAGCTTGATGCTCGTTGGGGTCGTGACGTCCTCGGGGGCAGCAAGGTTCGTGGGTGCGGAGAGGCTCTCGTTGAGGCGATCGGCTGTGAGCGTGGCGTCGGCGTTCACGAAACCGCCCAGCTCGAGCGTCTGCGCTGCCGCAGCAACATCGGTCTTCGCGAACTTGACGTAGACCTTGGGGTTCGTGGTGATCTTGGTGTTGTTAAAGCTCTCGCCCCGCTCGGCCTCGGTGCCGTCCACATCGCTGCCGTAGTGGTTGAGGTTAGGGGTCTCGCTGTAGAAGTAGACCGCCTGGCCGGCCTCGGGGGTCGCGGTGTCAAAGGTCTCCTGCGAGTCGACCTCAACCACGTTGAGCGCGGATCCGCCGTTCTTGGCGACGACGCTCATGGGCTTGGCGGACACGTTGGCCACGAAGGTCGTGGTGCGATTGGAGTCGTAGCCGTTGTAGCCACCCTGCGAGGCTTCGGCGGTAAAGGTCGCGGTGCCGCCTGCGGCCTTGGATCTGTAGACGGTGCTCACATGCTCACCGTAGGAGATATTGTCGATCGTACCGTAGGAATCGTCCTCAGTCGTGTTGTTCTCGATGGAGGAGCCGTCGTCCTCGTACTGCGTAAAGGTGCCGTCGCCCTCGGTGGCGAAGAACTCGACGATACGCTGGCTGCGGTCGGTACCCTTGGTGTTGGTGTCGCTCACGGCCTCGGGGTTGTTGTTCTCGGCGTACATCGGCACGATAGCGTTGGCCTTCACAAACAGCGGCAGCTTCCAAAGCGGAGCCTCGTAGTTGTTGAGAACCTGGCCGCCGCGATACTGCTTACCCGAGAAGTAATCGATCCAGATGGTGGGATTCTCGTCGGTGCCGTAGTTGGGGAGGTAAATCCCATTGCGAATGTCGTTGCCGTTCTCGTCTGCCTGGGTATCCTGATACACCGGTGCCACTAGGAAGTTCTCACCGAACATATACTGGTACTGCGTCGAGGTGCTTGCGGCGTACTCGGAGTTATCGGAAAGCAGCATGGCGCGGATCATGGGCAGGCCGGCATCGCCGTTACCCGTGTCGATGTTGGCCGCCGAGGCCGCGCTCGTGTAGATATAGGGCATGAGCTGCGCCTTGAGCTTGAGGTAGAAGCGCGAGATGCCTGTGTAGGGATCGCCGTGCGTCATGGGCGATTTACGGTAGGTGCCCCAACCGTCCATGTCGAGCATAGAGGGCGTGAACGTCTTCCACTGGTAGTCACGCGCAGAGATGATGGGGTCGCCGCCAAAAATGCCATCCATGTCGGAGCCGATGTTGGGGTTGCCCGAAAGACTCTGACCGATATACGTGGGGATATGGAAGCGAATGTACTCCCAGTTACCGCCATACTGGTCGCCGGTCCAAATGCCACCAAAGCGCTGCGTGCCGGCCCAACCATCGAGCGTGATGATGTTGGGGCGCTTGTTAGCGCCGGTCGTCACCGTGTCATAAGCTGTCTTGATGCCATTAAGACCAAAGGAGTAGCCAGATCCAACCCAGGCAACGTCGGTCTTAAGGGTAGTGATGCCTCCCGTCTTGACCTCGGCGTCGAAGTCGCGAAGCAGATGCCACGGGGTCTCAGGGTTGCTGTCGGGCTCAAGGTTGGACTGGGTCCACAAGCCCGTGCTCACACCCTTTGAGTTGGCATACTCGGTGAACTTCTTAAGGTTGTCGACGTTGGCACGCACAGCGTTAAGACGGTCGGCCGAGCTCGCTCCGTCGGAGTTGACGCCGCCGGTCTTGTAGTAACCGTTCTGGCCATAGCCGGCGCCGTAGCCGTCGTTCGGCAGGAACCAGCCGAGCGGCATGTCGCTGTCCTCGTAGTCATCGATAACCTGCCGAGCAGAGAACTGGCGGTCGAAATCGGTCGCTTTCATGTTCTCGGTATCAACCGTAGGGCCCTCACCGTTGAGCGTCTCGGCCGCAAGTGTGCCGTCGAGCTTGTAGCCCGTCGACATGCCAGACTCGTACTTAACGTCGCCCTTCTCGCTCGAGGACTTGCTGCCCTTGGTCTCCCACTTCTTTTGACCCGAGGTCGTTGACCAGCCATCACGGTTATAGGCATTAAGATGACCAAGGTAGAACCCGTACTCGGGCAGCAGTACCGGGTTACCGGTCACCTTGTAGTAGTCCTGCAGCATCTCAGTTGCCACGTTCGAAGCTCCCTCGTTGGTCGCCACGAAGTAGTAGGCATCAAACTCATTCTCGCTGTGCAAAGTCGTGACCGTCGATGAGTCCGTGGAACCGAAGTCGTAGGAACCCTCTGCAAACGTGTTTCGGAGCACGCCGTAGCCGTCACTCGTCCAATAAAACGGGTTGGGCGAGGCAACGCCGCCATCGGTCCAGTTGTTCGTGTTGGAGATGGCGATGGTCTGGTTGGTGTGCAGGAAGCGTCCGTTCTGGGTGCCGCCGCCAAAGAAGTTCTCGGACTTCTCCTTGGCGAGCGTCTGGACGGTACCCTTCTTATCAAGGTCGAGGGACGCGGACTCGGAAACCACGACACGGTCGCCTGACTTGATACTCATCTTGCCAGTCGCCTTGTCCAGGATCACGGTCGCCTTTCCGCCGGTGATCTCGATAGTGTCGCCCTTGTCGGCAACCGTCGCACTCGGCTTGCTGTAGGTGTCCGAGGTATCGGGCTGAGCCTGGATCTTAGCCGTGTGGGACTTACTGCGCGGCGTGGCGTACTCGGAAAACTCACCCTTGGGGTCGACGTTATAACGGAAAATACCGTCCTCGAGGAACGTAATACGGCCCTTGATGCCGTCAGCGAAATCGATGTCGACGACATTCGAGGCAGACTGGGACACGGTCGCCGAGTCGACGCCCTTGAGTGGCGTGGCAATCGCCTGCTGGGGATTGGCAAACACGAGCGTCGCTGCAGTGGCAACGAGGACCGCGCTTCCCTTCACCCACCGTTTCGTAAAAATGGAATTCCTGCGCATCTGGTCTCCTTTCTTCCGACATGCTGAGGTGCCGAGGACGCCCCCCCCCGGCAGCATGGGAAAACGTATCAAACGGAGATGTTCGGTACATTCCGCACAATGGGGGCCACCCGTTACCAAGGGGCCAACTGGTAGTAACCAGATAGCCACCTACTAGGTCATATCAACATATGGGAGCACTTGCGCACCCAAGTTCGGAATTCTCCCAGCGGCAGCAAAATAAGCGTCAACGGCAAGGTGGGCTTAATAAGCCATACCAATTGGTTCTTCAGTCAAATACCAATCTAGCAAAAATGTACTGTTTATCTGGTATTACACAGACCATACCTTTCCCTCGGGAACTGGGCTTCGCGAAGTTTCCCGAGGGAAAGGCTCAGCCGCCATCCTGCAACCTACCGGGGATTGCCATGACGTACGTTGGCTGATTTGGTTTGGAATGAGATGCTGACGGTAGTCAATGGGCACAACTGTCCCGGGTGCATTTCAAGATGCACCTAAATGTCTGTCTTTATCCTTATAGATTGTCCAGGTAATCGTCGGCATCATAGGTAAGGCTATAGGCTTTATTCAGAATGCGCACGAGCTCCTGGGCATCGTGCTCGCCGAGCGCTGAGAGTTGTTTCGAGAGCGATGCCACACTCTCGGCATTTTTTTTCGCCGCGAAATCACGGCCTTCCTCGGTAATGCTCACCAGCACACGCCGACGATCGTTTGGATCGGCCCTGCGCTGAACGTAACCCTTGCTCTCGAGTGAATCCAAGATATGCGACATGCGCGCACGGGAGAATTTCAGCTTCTTGGCAATCTCGGAGGGAATGACATCACCGTCAATACCCGATAGATACTGTAAAACCGGTGCCTCGCCCACACTGGCGCCGCCGGCAGCACTCAAGGATCCCTTGGCAAGGGAACGTGAGTACACGATCAGTTTTCGAGCAACGTCATCGTAATCCACTGGGGATATTGTCCTTTGCAACTCTAGAAGGGCCATAAAACCGTCATTTGCCGTACATTAGTTAACATTCGCAACAATTATTTATGATACCCCAACGCGGAAGTCTATTGCTCGTCCTTCTTGCGTCGCATAAGCTCCTCAACGTCGATACCCGCGGCCTCGAGCATGCGCTCGACATTCTTTTTGGCGTTGGTCGTGCCAACCTTAAGCACAATCGAAAGCGGAGTGCCCACCACCAGGCACACGATGCCCGCGGGGACGCCCCAGCCGGGGCCGCCCTGCATACCCCACATCCCCACCAAAAAGCCAATAGCCACGAGCGAATAGCCCAGGCGCAGCCAAACGTTGAGCCGCTGAATAGCATCGGTCTGCATCTTTGCCTCGCGGATCAAGTCGTCGCGCGAAAGGTCGTGTCCGTGTTTCTCGTGCATATGGGTCCTCCTCGTGCAAAGCGTGCATCATGCGCAAGTGCATCGTTTATCGAATACGTCATCTTTCAAGAGCAATATAGCGGGTGTCGTGTAGGCGATGGAGGTCGCTGGCCATATTGCCCTTGAAGGGCGGCGCAAAATCAGAACCACCCTTAAAAAGGGTGGTTTGCTCTTAGGGTAT
>NZ_QRJA01000028.1:0-28525 GCF_003471405.1 Collinsella sp. AM20-15AC | reverse complement strand
ACGGACGCTAGGGAGCCACCCTTACACCAACATTTTCGACGCGATCGTGGTTTGTGACGTGGCGGAGATTGCGGCGGGTGCGGGGGTGGTACGGGCTCGGAGGGATGGGGCGGGGGTGCCGGTTGCGGCAGCGGTGCCGTCAGCGTCTTCCGTGTTGACGGCGCTGGTGCCGGTGGATGTTGCGGTGCGGTCCTCTACGGTATCTGCTGTCGCATTTGTGTCGGTGCCGTCTTCGGCCTTGCCTGCGTCGCTGTTCGTGGCGTCGGCTTGCGCCTGCTGCTCGGCGGTTTCTTGAGGCTGAATCGCCTCCGCAATGGCTGGCATAGGCAACGTCGCGCCGACCATGGACGTGCATGCGATCGCGCAGAGCAGGTAGTAAAGGGGTCGTTTCATAGCGGAGCCTCTCGGTGAGCAGCCAATAGGGTCCGAAGGCAGCTTCAGGCCAGCACTCCGCACATATTATGTTGGGTTTATTTTACGGGAACCCCAGTCAACATCAGCGATCTTTCTGGGGAATGTTGGGGGGAGGGGGAGGGAGTTGGTCCTCGGCCTCGCTGTGCGCTGATGTCTTTGCCCTCAACGATGTGCCCGTCGGCGAGGAGCGCGAAGCGACCAATCTGAACAATGACAATCCACCCGTCTGTGCATCCAAACTCCTGGATTATGCACATCGGGATTTTCACGGTCTTGTCGGTGATATTGTCTCGCGGACCGTGTGCATGCATTAGCGTGCATGCATTAGATGGAGGAGTCCTTGTATCCGTAGAGGCGCACCAGCATTTTCGATGCGACCGCCGTCAAGACAATTGGGTGTGCATCAAGGCGCTGTTAACTGCATGAGCCGATTTCTTATAACCTGTTTAAGCAAAGCAAGAATGGGGAATAAAGCTAACTGCCCATCGCGAACTGGCGATGGGGTACGCTACTGCCGTCAATATCGCAAACGACGAAATTCCGACGTTCGCAACATTGACACCAGCGTTGCCTGCTGCTAGCTGGATAAGAGCCTCGATGGTCATAAGTACCAATTCCTCGCTTTCGTCTAGTATGCCATAGGCAAGCATTGTTTTAGGTGGCCGCGAAAGCGTTGGTTGCACTTGCTGCGCCTTTGATTAGCCTGTCCGGGGAGGGTTAGCCGCCGCTTGTTGATCCGGACAGGTTGATTTATTTGGGGGGTATTTTGGCCGAGTTCGATATCGCTCGTATTCCTCGATATAGTTCCAAAAGTTCATATGCCCATTTCGATCATAGGGCCTCTTTTGCCGAAGTTCAGGCCAAGATTTTAGATTCAGGGTACGTTTCTCATCATGCGTTCTACCCTCTTATTTCCAACGAGATCATTACTGTTCGGTATCGTGGAGGTAAGCGAAGCTGCAAAGTTCGCAATATCGCCTATGCCTCGCATTTCGATCACCGCGTCTTCCAGTACTACTCTTATCTGTGGTCGGACTTATATAACAAGAAGGCTATTGCCGAAGAGTTTAATGAGGTTGCCGTAGCGTACCGCTCTTCGCTTTCATCAGACAGCGCCGTAACTGCTGGCAGCAATATTTCCTCAGCTAAAAAGGCATTCGACTATATGCGTGAGCAAGATTCGGCTTTTGTGCTTACGGGTGATTTCGAGAGCTTCTTCGACAACCTAAATCATGCCCATCTAATAGCGTCGTTGCGTTCGTTGTTTCCCAGTGGACGCTTGCCGGACGATCACTATCAAGTTATTAAAAATATCCTTCGCTATTCGTGCTGGCCTATTGCTGATTTGGCTGCTCGACATGAATTTCCATGGCCAGTAATCGATCCTACTCGGGAGAAAATGATCAATGAAGCGGCTATCGAACTTCGGTTCAAGTCTATTCGTGAACTTAATAAGCTGGATGTTATCTTGCCAAGGTCTGAGTTTCTTGCAAACAAAAGTAAAGTCATCACCAGGCCGTGGCGGCGAACGGGTATTGATCTCGGCATTCCTCAGGGTCTTGCTGCAAGTGGAGTGCTCGCTAACATCTATATGACCGATATCGATATGAAGGTCAGGCTTGCCGTTGAACGGGTTGGTGGCTTGTATCTTCGTTATTGCGATGACTTTATTATTGCCGTTCCAAAATCTGGCTTTGATGCACTTGTAGAGGCAATCAATCTAATGGCCGATGTCGATTCCGTTAAACTGCAATCTGAGAAAACCAAGGTGTTCCGGGTTGATGGCAACGGAGTTGCTCAGCTTGATTTTGAAAGCGTTTGCGCGGGTGAGGTTCTTTCGTATTCCGGTGCACATCCGGCGCAGAAAGTCAGTTTCCTGGGGTTTGACTTTGACGGGCGCATTGTAAGACTTCGACAGTCTACGGTTGGAAAGTACCACAAACGTCTCCGTGAGGCGGCCACTGCGATTGCGCGTTCTAATGAGGGAGAGGGGAGACACGCATCAAAAAAGCGCGTCTCCGCTCTATATCAACATTATTCACCACTCGGTATTAAGGGAAGAAGGCTATGCCCCTCGGGTGGTGCTGACCCTTCTGCATTTTCTCGCTATGGGAACTTTCTTTCCTACGTAGCGAGAGCCCAAAAGGCGTTTCCAAATGATCCGATTGCCCCCGACGAGGCTAAGATTTATAGGAAGATTAAACGCTTGAGTGCTCGGTAAACGATGGCTTTAGCGCTGGATTATTCATAGCCATAAATACTAAATCGATATCGGCCAATTCCGATCACTAGGTAACAATTGATGTGCCTTCACGCGGTCGCGGAACGATGCCTCTGAAACTCGAGCCGAACATCAGAATGATATGACAAGAACGGTAGTGTCGCGAAAGTTGGTGTAATGGACTCCTTGGCCCCTGTGTCCAGGATCCGGAATCTATCGATATCCTAGGCCGACTCCACTCTGTCGGCAAGCTCAAGGCTGGATTCGACCATCTTCCCGGCAGTCTTTTCCAGCTCGGCCCAGTCATGACAGCACGATGCTCCCCTTCGCAGCGCCGCGTCGTGCAACTCGGCCATCTTCCTCTCCGAGAAGTAGCGCGAGGTTGCCATGGAAACGGCCAGGATAACCCCGAAAGCGGCCTGAACGCGCCATGGTGCGCGTATTCTAGGCGAAGGCACGGACCCTTCCGAGCCAGGACGGGCCGCTCGCTCGGCCAACTTTGGCGTACCCTGCTGGAACGGCTTCCGTCAACATCCGTAAAACTACCGCAAAGAGGAGGCCACAGTGATAGATAAGAGGCTTATTGAAGCCGTTCCCGGAGCCGAGAGACTTAAATCCGCAATGATTACCCCAGAATTGTTTGTTAAGGACCTCATGCAAGACTATTCTGGGCGTCCGTTATATACATACGAGGAATGGACGCGCGAGCTCATCAACCACTCTAACGCTTTCAAGGAACTGACCAGAGGTGCGGAGTTTCATGCGCCCGTATCCGAGGCAAATGGGGAGTGTGATGCGGTATCAGACGCGTATCAGTTAGATTTCAAGCTCATCTTCGGAAAATCCATGATGCGCGCCGTAAGTCTCACTTCGTCAAGGCGAGTTTCAGACCGCGGAATAACTTTAGAACAACTTTGCAGAAGTCATGTAAAGGAACAGAGAGGCTTACGCCTGCATGCAATTCTCAGGGATTACAGCCTCGCCAAGCTTGACGAGCTTCTAAAAACTGAGAGTAATAAACAATTGAGCGAAGAAGACCGTGAGGCCCGAGGACTTCTTCGCTCAATCAGTCATTCGAAAAACTTGCTGCTAATTTATCCTTGCCGCTTTGAAGGCATCGACAGACTGCCTGAACTTGAGGAAACCGCCAACGCCGCACTTTACTATGACTTCCGGAACGTGCTCGACGTCCGACGGATACACCATCCCGGCAAGGACACCTTCCTTTCATATTTTTGCGACGACCGCATGGTTGTCACAAGAGCGAGCGGGCACGGCCTATCCAAGTTCGACGATATCATGGTCGCAAAAAGCAGAACATACATGGATATTATGCGTATGCGTGATCCCGGAGAGTATCAAAGGCTGCTGAAACTTGTTTAACCGACCGCAAGGGCTAGTTTTGTGGACATCAACCCAAGATGGGACCTGCCAAGAGGACCGGACGCCGCTGCGTTCGGACTCGTTTTTCTGCATTCAAAAGCAACGCTGAGCTCGACCTCACGGCTTGCGCCTGCTGCTCGGCGGCCTTCTGAGGCTGAACCCCCTCTGCAATGGCTGCCATAGGCATCGTCGCGTTGACCATGGACGTGCACGCGGTCGCACAGAGCGGGTGGTAAAGGGGGCGTTTCATAGCGGAGCCTCTCGGTGTGCAGCCAATAGGGTCCGAAGGCAGTTTCAGGCCGGCACTCCGCACATTTTTTGTTGGGGTTTTACGGGAACCCCAGTCAACATCAGCGACCTTTCTGGGGTATGTTGGTTGATCCGGGGTGCGCAAAACAACAGTTTCAAATATTGTTGCTTCCTGTTCAATTCTGTCTATCTACAATTAATCGCAAGCGTATGACCTGAGGAGATTGTTTACAGGTGGAATCGGTCACTATTCATTGGATTGTCTTTTATGTCTTTATCGGTTTGTCGAGCGTTCAGCTTGTCCGCTTTGCTGGGCCCTTGGCGATCGGAGGGCAATACACCGTCGAAGAACTGTATCCCTCCGATGAGTCGGGCAGGCTGAACGTTGCCTACCGAATTCTCGCTCCAACAATTTGTTGCCAGCTCCCGGTGTTTATTATGGCTGCGATTTGCGATGCGTTTTCAGTTCCAGGTCCTTCGCTGCGATACATGCCTACCCTTTTCTATTGGTTGTTTCTTGGGGTAATCAAGCATGCAAGGGGTAAATTGCGGTACCGGACTCTTCCTTTCTCATTCGAGGCGTTCATGTCTCTTTTGCTGTCCGTCGCATTCGATCACTTTGTTATCGATGGCTATCTCGGAGGCCAGGGGCTAGATGTGCTTGATACTTCGAGTATTGCCTTTGAGTTTGAGCTGGCATTATTTGGTGTTGTGACCTTTTGGATTTCAACCTTTTTTAAGCGTTATCAAATTAAGTTTAGCCGTGTGTACTCAAATGCCGCTCCATCATATGTCGTTCCTTCGGACTCCGTATTTGGTTACTCTTCAATCGATACGGGTGAGGCCAGGCTCTTCTCATACGAGCGCGAATATGGCGATCTCTTACCTCAGCGATTTTCAAGTGATCTTCTGTTGAGAAGTGTTTTCTTTGCAATTATGGCGATTGAGGACGGGAATCGGCCCGAGTTTATCCGAACGATCGAGCGCATGGCAGCTCATTTCCATTTGGCAAAAACCACTGGAATAATGCAGCAGACGAGCGATGCTCCTTTGTCTGATATGGATAGCGTTAAACTCGCAATTCCCTATATTGAGCGCATGTGGGACCAGTTTCTTGTTGAATTCGCCCGTTCTGCCGAAGGGGCAGGGGGAGACGCCCTACGAATCTTCAAGTGTTACTACACCTACGATTACTGTATGTTGTCGCGGACTATCCGCAATCATTTTGCGCCGTTTTACGGGGACTATTGTGGAACGAGATTACTTAATGCTAATCGCGTATTTTGCGATGTTCTTGAATTTGAGGAAAGGCAGCGCTACGGATTGCTTCCAAAGACGGTTTCTGCGACTGGATCGATATGCGCCACTGAGCTTGGATGGCTTTCTGGGGAGTAATGTTATTGGGCCGATTACAATACGGTTGTATCCTGCCTGAATGAAAATGATGGCAATGGCGTTAAACTGGTCAGCAAAAATGATGTGAATAAAACCCAGATAACCGAGACGACCTTAAGGCTTAAGGAGCAAGGTGTTTCCGTTCTTGAGGCCAAGTATGTGCCCGGCGCTTCGGCGACCATCGTGTGCATCGGCGATTCCTCGAAGATTTCGAGTACTGTCGGTAGTGACTGGATGGTTGTTAGCTAGGTGAATCATCTTTGCCTTTCCGCATATTGATTGCGCATTCTCGTGCACGGACGCGAAAATGCTTCGCATTAGTTTCAACGCGAAGAGTATTTGCTACATGATTAACTTTTTTGGATGCGCAATTACTGTGCATCTAGGTTAACATCCAGTTAGTGATGCAGTTGTCGTGGGCTCTACGTGAGGCGATGACAAAGGAGGGTCGTTGTTTGGTTGTTATCGGCAACGGCCCTTTGATTTTAGGAGTTACTTTGGCGATGGAATTTTAGACTTTCGCTCAACTTATCGAACTCCTAGAGAGTCATGGCGTTCTAACTGATGCCGCTGCGCTAGATTGCCTGAGGCGCGAAATGAATATTTGCTCGTCGGAACACTGCTGAATATTGGGTCACCTGTGCGGTTCGAATTTTCAATTGTCGAGCAGCTTTGTCTCCGATGAAGTCTTGCAATTCTAGTAAAATCCAAACATATGTTCTATACTTATGGAAGTAGCTTGTTTGGAGGCGCTAGATGGAAGTCGGAAGAGATGACAGTGTAGAAAGCGTTGTACGTTTGATAAATGGGGTGGGGCGTAGCCCATATTTATTCGTCGGCTCGGGCTT
Source organism: Collinsella sp. AM20-15AC (assembly GCF_003471405.1). NCBI lineage: Bacteria > Bacillati > Actinomycetota > Coriobacteriia > Coriobacteriales > Coriobacteriaceae > Collinsella > Collinsella sp. AM20-15AC. Next base: position 22,015 of record NZ_QRJA01000028.1, on the reverse strand, counting down.
TTCCCGTAGATACATGGGTACCGACGATTGGGTTGGTTTGTTAAGGCACCTCTGTTCCCGTCTTTCCGATGATCCCTTTCGGCTTGACTCGTACCTGGCACGTTGTCCAGATGAGTCTGACAATAGCGCATTGCCCTCTGCCGCGACGATGCTTGATAAGGATATGCGCATAGCTGTTCTTGAGGACCCTCGCTTCGCTTCTTTTAGAAACGATCATGTAGAGGACATTCGTCAGCGTAAATCTATTTTAAAGATCATGGCGGCCGAGAGGTTATCCTCGTTCAAACCTGAATATATGACGCATGAGCTTGATATCTTGAGAGAGGTTGGCAGGCGGCGTATCTCTGGAGTTATAACAACCAACTATGACTGTCTCCTGGAGTCGCTATTTCCCGAGTTTAAAGTTTTTGTTGGCCAAGACGATCTCGTCTTTCACAGAACTTTTGAAATGGGTGAAATCTATAAGATCCACGGTTCTATGGATAATCCTGAATCTATGGTTCTTGAGGAGGCAGATTACGCAAAACTCGCCGAAACACAGGATTACTTGGCTGCCAAGTTGTTAACTATTTTTATGGAATACCCAATTATTTTTATCGGTTATTCCCTTAACGACCCCGATATCCAAGCTATCCTCATGTCGATTTCGCGCTGCCTCGGTTCTAACAATCTTGCGTTGCTTAGAAAGCGCTTTATCTTCCTTACTAGGGGAGAAAACGCAACCTCAACTCATTCGTTTACCTTTCCAGGTATTGGCGAGATAAGCATGACCGAGATTAGGACGAACGATTTTGGTGCAGTGTATGAAGCAATTGGACAATCCAAATGCTCCTTCTCGCCCAGGATCATTCGTGAGCTTCGCAGGAGCATCTACGCCTTGGCTGATGAGGGCGATCCGAATGACTCTCTGGTAGTTGAAGCGAGTTTTAGCGACCTCGAGAGACTTCCGGAGGGACAGCATCTTGTGCTGGGTATCGGTGTTGCGAATGCTTCTTTAGGGCACGGGCATATGGTCAAAGCCGAACTTCTATATCGTGATGTTGTGTTTGATGACGAACATGTTGCTCCTAAGCTTGCCGTCGAGGAATACCTTCCTTCGCTGCTTGCTTCTAACTCGGGTGGTTTGCCCATGTATAAGTATTTAAGCGCGTATTCAGGGGAAGTTCTTAATCCAAGGATGCTAAAGGAAATAGATGAGAAGAAGGATTTAGATGCTTTTCTAAACAACAGCCTACGAAAGGCAAAAGGCAGCTATCATCATTCGGGAATTAGACACTCGGTTCAGTCTGTTATAGCTAACGAAGGCTTTGAGGAAGCATTTAAAAAGCTTGTGCTACTTGAAGAAGATGAGATCGATCTAAATAAGTTGCTTGAATATCTGAGGGCGCTCATCACGGACGATCGCAAGATAATCCACGGTAATAGCGAGCTGAAACGGCTTATTAGAATGTATGATTTCCTTAAGTACAAGAAGGCCTTCGACATATCGGCTACTAGTGAGTAATCCCACCTAGCGTCTATGAAGAAGGCCATCTTTGTAAACTATGGCATCTGAGCGTATAGTGCGAACACCACGTGCAAATGCATACTTAATATAACGCTTTCTGCTTGAAATCACAATGGTGTCTGTTTCGACCCGCCAATCAAGGGAAGATAGTGTAGAGTATCTTCCTGCAATACAAAAGCTCTTTGGGAGCTTTAAGGGTGACGCTTTCAAATTGAGAGTGTTGCCCTTTTTTCATGTATGCAATGTGTGACGTACTAGCCAAGCACCATCCCGGCAATGGAATGATCGAGCATGGGCGGCTTCTACTGGTTGACGTGATCGTGGTCAAACAAGTGATATCGATTAGAATTAAATCAATTGCGCTGGAAGCCTTCGGGCGACACCTGAAGAGGGTTGATGCGTCGGTCCTCTTTTTTTGTTTGGATGTAAGATTCGGCCAGGCAAAACAAGGATCTCATTTGGGGAGAACAAATATCCGGCGGTTTTCCGCTTCGGGACGCGCGGTTTAAGGGTGCTTTTCGGAAGTGCGGGGAAAAATCGGAAACCTCCGAGCATAAACCGAATTTCGGCAACAAAACCGCAGGTCGCGGAAGGCTAAAACAGGGGTCTGGTCTGTCGATCTCGGTTTTTCACCGCACTTCCGGAAACGCCCGACGGAAGCATGCGGCAAATTTTGGAACCCTCGAGCACATCGTCCTTTTCATGAAAAGAACCCGCAGGTAGAAGCGTTGCCACTATCCAGTGTGGTTGACGTGTCTAGAATATGCCGCACACTTCCGGATTTTGCATAAGCTCGACTGGTTTGTTTATCGATTGGGGCAGAGGAATCTTGTCTGGACCTCGTTATATGTATTTAAATGGATGAACTTAACCTATAAGTTAAGTTCATCTAGAAATGGGAGGTGCCCTTTGGCAGAAGGATATGATCTTGTCGAATATAGAGACCTCAAGGGTCGACCGTTTTGGGAATTGACGGCTTCTCCCGACAACTCTCAATTCCAGAAAATGTTGTCAGACCCTAAGCGGAAATTAACCGCTCGAACAATGATCGGCCAGAATAGCACGTCAACTTCTGGAATCTGAGCCTTGACTTTTATACTTGGCTTTCGAAACGGAGAACACAATGAATAAAGTAGATTTATCTGATTTTTACGCCGATACAGAAACCAGCGAAACACGCGCTTATGAACACGCGCTAGATATCGAGTTTATTGTTCATCGCGAGATGAAGCGTCTGGGTTTAAGCAAAAGCGATTTGGCAAAGCGTATGGGCGTGAGCCTTCAGTCGCTTTCGAAGCTGTTGAATTCTCAGCCCAATATGACGCTGAAGACGATCGCTAGGTTCGAGCTTGCTTTGGGTATCAAAATCGTTCCGCAGGTTATCGCCAGCCATTCCAAAGAGTTGCCGTTTCTTTCATCTGATGATTCTGTGCGAGAGCAATGTGCATCGCCTGCCATTCTTCCTGCAGAGCTGTCAGTAGATTGCGATGTGCCTTTTCAGGGTGAATAGCATTTCCTCGATGAATCTAAGTCGAATGAGTTGCCACTCTCACATCCTCTTAAAAGTTCTTAAAACAGCCTTAAAGGCGCCTTGGCTCGCTTTTACAGCGTACAATACGCATGTTTGACTATGGCAAAAGTAGATTTTTGGGGAGGGGGAACGCCGTGGAAGTGCTGGTTGTTGGCAACACCACATATGTTGACGATGACTTTTGCGCCAAGGCGTCCCCGGGGACCACGTTAAGGTCGTAGCCGCGCAGGACGCGCGCCGCGATGAGTCGTCGCCCCATGCCTCGTGGAAAGAGCTGCTGCAGCACCTGGACCAGGCCTATGAGTTCGAACGCGTGGTCTACCTTTCTACCTACCTTACCCCGTATACCGAGACTTTTGGCGACATCGAACTGCTGCGCTCGGTGTTTCGTGCCTGTATGGGACGCAATGTGCAGCTGCTGTTTATTGCGGGGCCCGCGGGCGCAGAGGGTGCCACTGGCGGTTGTGACGACGACGCCACGGCCGCCAGTGGCGCCCAGACGGGCAAGGGCATTATCGCCCGCGCGGCCAACGACCTGTGCCGTCACTATGCATCGCGCGACGGCATCCAAGTCAAAGTCCTGCGCGTGCCGTATCTGTATACCGCATCGCCGGCATTAACCGACCCATTTTTGGTGCCGCTATTCGAGGCATGCTCGGGCGGGTCGGTCGCGCTTCAGGGTGCGGCAGATGCGCCGTTTCCCCTGCTGTGTGCCGAGGAACTCGCGGTGTTGGTGCATCGTATCTTTGACTGCTGGGATGCCAACTTTGAGATGCTCGACGTTGCAGACGCTTTTGGCCACCCGAGGCCTATGGCGTGATCGTTGACGCTCCGGGTGCGAGCGTGACCTATCACACGCTCAGCATCTAGGCGTTTCGTCGCCCATCGGCGCTATACTGCAGCCGTTGCCCACGATGCGGGGAACACCCGCATCGTGGGTTTTTGCTTATGAAGGGACGGTGCCGTGTGGATGTACAGCAGCTAGAAGAAGCCTGGGCTGCAAGGGCCGGCGCGCGTGAGGCGCGTCTTGCTGCAGCGCCGCATGTGCCGGCGGCGCTGTCTCTGTTGGGGATTGTACGTCCCGGCGATCGCCTGGTTGCGTTTGCCAATGACTTTGCCGATGCGTTTGCGCACGGCTTTGAGTGCTGCGACGTGGCTATGGTGGGGGAGCCCGCGGTTGCGGCGTTTGCTGCTACGTCCGAGGGCTTTGATGCTTCGTTTGATGCCGAGGGGCCGCACCTGTGGTGGTTCGTCAACTCCATCGGCGGGTTTGGTCTGCGTGTGCCCGATCTGCGTACGCTAGGACGCGCCGCGCGTGAGGCTCATGCGCTGCTCGTGGTGGATAACACCGTGGCTGGTGTCTTTGGGTGCGATCCGTTGCGCTTGGGTGCCGTGCTGTCGCTCGAGGCACTTGATCGCGTATGCGCGGGCGATGCTCCGCACAAGTTGGTTGCCGTATCGGTCGCGCGCTCGCAGCTCAAGCGCCATCGCGTGGATGCCGCTGCCGAGTGCGCGCATGCTCTGCTTAAGGGCTGTGGCTTGGTCAAACTTGATTTGCCTGCTGATGAGGCCGGTGTGCTGGAGTGCGGGCTGGACTCGCTCGATGCCCGCATGCAGGCACATTTCGACCGCGCACGTGCGCTGGCCGAGTACTTGGCTGCCAATGAGATGGTGCACGCCGTGCGCTATCCCGGACTGAGCTCGCATCCCGACCATGCGGTTGCAACGGGAATCCTCGAGCACGGCTTTGGTCCGGCAGTTGAGTTTGACCTTATTGAGCGCAGTGCGGGCGATTTGTTCGATGCTTTGCCGGGGGAGTTTCGTACATCGCCGGCCGGCGGCGCAACGACGCGCCTTTCGGCTCCACGCGGCAAGCAGGGGAGCACCATCCGCCTCTTCGCCGGTACCGACGATCCCCTGCAGGTGGCTGCCACTCTCGATAACGCCCTTCGCAAGTAGCTAATCGGGGTCTGTGTCACGAAAACGGCCTATTTACTACGTTTAAGCAATAGGGTTCGACCACACCCGCCTATTTTGAAAATTACCAAGCGGTTTACCAGCGGTTTTATTTTCATAATGTCCGGTATAGTCGTGGGTATTCAACTAAACGTAGTAGATGGGCCCGTTTTGTGGCGCGAGCCTCAACCCGAGGGCGCTGTGGGCTAAAAACCGCCTAAAAGGACTACCCTGCATTGATGCTGGCGATGAGGTCGTCGGCTTTTGAGGCGATGACGTTGTTGATGTCGGCCTGCAGCTCCTCGTAGACCGCTATGGCGCGCTCGCCGGCAGGCGTGAGCGTGGATCCGCGGGCGCCGTCGCGCTCGATGAGTTTGCATCCCAGCTGCCCTTCGGCTTCGTTCACAATGCGCCAAGCCTTGGAATAGGCCATGCCCATGCTTTTGGCGGCGCGGTTGAGCGAGTGCTCGCGGGCAATACCCTGCAGCAACAAGACGCAGCCGTGACCAAACACGCCCGGCAGATCTTTGTCGCACGCTTGAATGACCAACTTTGCCGTCGTCTTGTACTCCATGTGCTCCACGTCTCCCCGCTAAAGTGTTTGCTGGGCAAACGCAAAGCCTGCGTCAAACCCTCGTGTGCTCTTCTTAAATCATGCATTGTAGCAGTCAAAGTGCGTTAAGATACTTCCCCAGTATTGGGCGCCCAAGGTTGGGCTGGGTCCTACGAGGCCTGCAGCCGACCGGTCGCATGGAAAAAGGAGAAACATGGCTACGTTCTTTCCCGGTGAGTCCCACACGTTTTCGGAGTATCTGCTGGTCCCTGGCTATTCGTCCTCGCAGTGCATCCCCAACAACGTCTCTCTCAAGACGCCGCTAACCCGCTTTAAGCGCGGTGAGAAGCCGGCAATCACCCTGAACATCCCCATGGTTTCCGCCATCATGCAATCCGTCTCGGGCGTCGACATGGGTGTCGCGCTCGCTACCGAGGGTGGCCTGTCCTTCATTTACGGTTCCCAGAGCGCCGAGTCCGAGGCCGCTATGGTCAAGGCCGTCAAGGATCACAAGGCCGGCTTCGTTCAGTCCGATTCCACGCTGACCCCCGACATGACCATGGAGCAGGTCATTGAGCTCAAGGAGAAGACCGGTCACTCCACTATGCCGGTCACCGACGACGGCACCCCCAAGGGCAAGCTCCTGGGCATCGTCACCAGCCGCGATTATCGCCCCAGCCGCGATGACCATCAGAAGAAGGTCTCCGAGTTCATGACCCCGCGTGAGCAGCTCATCGTGGGCGACAAGAACATCAGCCTCAAGGTTGCCAACGACGTCATTTGGGACAACAAGCTCAACGCCCTGCCGATCGTCGACGACAACGATCACCTTATGGGCATCGTCTTCCGCAAGGACTACGACAGCCACAAGACCAACCCCAACGAGCTGCTCGATAACGACAAGCGCTACATGGTCGGCGCCGGTATCAACACCCGCGACTATGCCGAGCGCGTGCCGCTGCTCATCGAGGCCGGCGCGGATGTCCTGTGCATCGACTCTTCCGAGGGCTTCAGCGAGTGGCAGAAGCGCACCATCGAGTGGATCCGCGCCAACTACGGCGAGGACGTCAAGGTCGGTGCCGGCAACGTCGTCGACGCCGAGGGCTTCCGCTTCCTGGCCGACTGCGGTGCCGACTTCATCAAGGTCGGTATCGGCGGCGGTTCTATCTGCATCACCCGCGAGACCAAGGGCATCGGCCGTGGCCAGGCCACCGCGCTGATCGATGTCTGCCGCGCCCGTGACGAGTACTACGAGGAGACCGGTGTCTACGTGCCCGTGTGCTCCGACGGCGGCATCGTCTACGACTACCACATGACGCTCGCCCTTGCCATGGGTGCCGACTTTATGATGCTGGGCCGCTACTTCGCCCGCTTCGACGAGAGCCCGACCGAGCGCGTCAACGTCAACGGTCAGTACATGAAGGAGTACTGGGGCGAGGGTTCTGCGCGTGCCCGCAACTGGCAGCGCTACGACCTGGGCGGCGCCGCGAAGCTCAGCTTCGTCGAGGGCGTCGACTCCTACGTTCCCTACGCCGGCTCCCTCAAGGACGGCGTGGGCGGCACGCTCTACAAGGTCAAGTCCACGATGTGCAACTGCGGTGCCCTCTCGATCCCCGAGCTCCAGGAAAAGGCACGCCTGACCCTGGTCTCCTCGACCTCGATCGTCGAAGGCGGAGCTCACGACGTCGTAGTCAAGGACTCCCAACAGAGCGTAACGTATCGATAAGATAAGACCTGCACATAAAGGTTGAGCCTCAACCACGTTATTTAGATAAAGCGAGATGCCTGCAAGTCGCAGACATCTCGCTTGTTGTATTTGCTATCATCAGTCAAGTTAACCTTAGGGTCGGGCGGTTTAGCTTTGTTCGCTACAAGTTCCGCACGCAAAGAAGAGCACTTAATGTGCTCTTCGTCTTGCGCAGGACTGTCCGCAGTAGCGAATAAAGCTAAGCCGACCGACCCCATTAAAGATTAAAGGAGCTTATATGTGCGATTGCACAGATCATAAGGATGAGATCCCTGCCTACGACGCGCAGGCCATTGAGTCCAAGTGGATGAAGGCCTGGGAGGATTCCAACCTCTTTGCCGTCGACACCGACGCCAGCAAGCCCAAGAAGTACGTGCTCGAGATGTTCCCGTATCCGTCGGGCGACCTGCACATGGGCCACGCGCGCAACTATACCATCGGCGATGCCATGGCCCGTCAGGCCCGCATGCGCGGCTACGATGTGCTGCACCCCATCGGCTTTGACGCCTTTGGCCTGCCTGCCGAGAACGCCGCCATCAAGCACAACACGCAGGCTGCCGCCTGGACGTATAAGAACATGGACCAGGCTCTCGCCACGATGAAGCGCATGGGCTTCTCCTACGATCTGGATCGCATGGTCAAGACCTGCAGCCCCGATTATTACCGTTGGGGTCAGTGGATCTTTGAGAAGTTGTGGGAAAAGGGCCTGGTTTACCGCAAGAAGAACCCGGTCAACTGGTGCCCCACCTGCAAGACCGTTCTGGCCAACGAACAGGTCACCGAGGGCAAGTGCTGGCGCTGCGGCACCGAGCCCGAGAAGCGCGACCTGGAGCAGTGGTACTTCAAGATTACCGAGTACTCTCAGGAGCTGCTCGATGACCTGGAGAAGCTCCCCGGCTGGCCCGAGCGCGTCAAGCAGATGCAGGCCAACTGGATCGGTCGTTCCGAGGGCGCCGAGGTCGACTTTACCCTGTGCGACCAGGATGGCGAGCCCATCGAGGGCGACGAGGGTAAGATCACCGTCTTCACCACGCGAGCCGACACGCTCTTCGGTGTCTCCTTCTTTGTCCTGGCTCCCGAGTACGCGCGTCTGCACGAGCTCGTCGAGGGTACGGAGTACGAGGAGGCCGTGACCAAGATCGTCGAGGACTCCAAGCATATCTCCGCCGTCGAACGTGCCCAGGGCACCCTCGAGAAGCACGGTGCCTTTACCGGCCGCTACGTGGTGAACCCGGTCAACGGCGAGAAGGTCCCCGTGTGGGTTGCCGACTACGTTGTTGCCGACTACGGCACCGGCGCCGTCATGGCCGTTCCCTGCGGCGACCAGCGCGACTTTGAGTTCGCCCGCAAGTACGACCTGCCGATCGTGCCGATCATCCTGGACGATGAGGATCGCGCTGCCGTCGAGGCTAGCGGCGAGACCATCGATACCTTCCATGCCGAGACCGTCGACTGGGATTGCGCCCACGCTGCCGAGGGCACGCTCGTCCAGTCCGGCAAGTACACCGGCATGCGCGGCGGCAAGCACTCCGAGGGCGAGGCTGCGATCGTGGCCGACCTCGAGGCCATGGGCTGCGGTCGTCGCAAGGTCGAGTTCCGTCTGCGCGACTGGCTCATTTCCCGTCAGCGCTATTGGGGCAACCCCATCCCGGCCATCCACTGCGAGCACTGCGGCATCGTACCCGTGCCCGAGGACCAGCTGCCGGTGACGCTGCCCGAGAATCTTGACCTGGGCGCCGGCGAGACCCTCGCCGAGTGCAAGGAGTTCTACGAGACCACCTGCCCGGTCTGTGGCCGCCCGGCCAAGCGCGAGACCGATACCATGGACACTTTCACCTGCTCCAGCTGGTATTACCTGCGCTATACCGATCCGCACAACACCGAGCTGCCCTTCTCCCGTGAGGCCGCCGACCGTTGGATGCCCGTCGATAACTACATCGGCGGCATCGAGCACGCCATTCTGCACCTGCTCTATAGCCGCTTCTTTACCAAGGCGCTGCGCGACCTGGGTCTGCTGAGCGTGGACGAGCCCTTCACTAACCTGCTGTGCCAGGGCATGGTCAAGGACGAGAACGGCGACACCATGTCCAAGTCCAAGGGCAACGTCGTGCCCCCGAGCTCGGTCATCGAGCCCTACGGCGCCGACACCATGCGTCTGGCGATCCTGTTTATCGCCCCGCCCGAGAAGGACTTCGACTGGGACCCCAAGGCCGTTGAGGGCGCCAACCGCTTCATCAAGCGCGCCTGGCGTATCGTGTGGCAGCTCGTCCAGTCCGGCGACGCCAACGTGGCCTTCGACAAGTCCGCGCTCGACGAGGTTGCGATGAAGCTCTATCGCGAGCGTCACCGGACCATCGCCAAGTGCACCGAGGACTTCGATCGCGGCCAGTTCAACACCGCCATCTCGGCCGTCATGGAGCTCGTTAACGCGGCGAGCGCCTACCTCAACGCCACTGAGGTCGCTTCCCGTGACAAGGCGCTGTGCTATGGCGTGGCTAAGGATATCGTGAGCGTTCTTGCCCCCATCTGCCCGTTCTGGGCCGACGAGCTGTGGCACGAGGCTCTCGGCTGCGAGGGCAACGCCTACACCGCCGCCTGGCCCGAGTTCGACCTGGCCGAGTCCATCGAGGATACGGTGCAGATCGTCGTCCAGGTGCTTGGTAAGGTCCGCGGCCGCGTCGAGGTGGCCCGCAATGCCTCCAATGAGGATATGCAAGCTGTCGCTGAGGAAGCCGTTGCCAAGTGGCTTGAGGGCAAGACGGTCGTCAAGGCCATCTGCGTGCCCGGCAAGCTGGTTAACCTGGTGGTCAAGTAAGCGCTGCGCGCATAGCTGACATCAAAACCGAGGGGCGATTCCGTAGGGAGTCGCCCCTCGGTTTGGTTATGGACACTTGCGACAACACCCAATTATCCATTTCTTGTGGAGAACCTGTGCTCACGCTGACCTGCGGGTTTGTGTTGTGGTTGCACGTTTGTGCAGGTATTGGTATAGTTTGCTTGCAAATGAAGTTGTAATTGAAAGAAGTGGGGTTTCGGCCCCGCTTCTTTTTTGTATGGATGGAGGTGCCGCAATGGTCAAGACCAAGACCGAACAGGCGATCATCGACGCGCTCGAGGCCGTTGCTCCCCAGCACGATGTCGACATCGTCGACGTTGAGCTCGTGGGTGCCACCAAGGCCCCCTGCGTGCGTGTGCGTATCGAGGGTGCCGAGGGTCAGAGCCTGTCGCTCAATGACGTCACGGCCAACACCAAATGGGTCGGCGATGTGATTGAGGAGCTCGACCCCATCTCTTCGAGCTATACGCTCGAGGTGTCGAGCCCGGGTATGGCGCGCCCGCTGCGCCGCCCGAGTGACTTTGCCCGTTTTGTGGGCGAGAACTGCGAGCTCACCTCCACCGCCACCGAGGGCCGTCGCAAGTACGCCGGCAAGATTGCCGCCGCCACCGAGACGAACGTGACCCTCGAGCTCGAGGACGGCGAGTCCGTTACCCTCGATTTCTCTGATGTTAAAAAGTGCAAGTTGAAGCCCACCTATGACTTCAAGCCCGCGAAGGAAGGAAAGTAAGATGGCAGCATCCGACATGATGTCCGCCCTGATGGAGCTTTGCCAGGAGAAGCACATCGACCAGCTCTACCTGATCGACCGCCTGGAGCAGTCGCTCGCCAAGAGCTATGCCGAGATCCTGCATCTTGAGTGGGGCGCCAAGGTGACCATCGACCGCACCACCGGCAAGATCTACGTCTACCGCCTTGAGCCGATCGACGATTCCATGGACGAGGAGGGCAACTTCACCGAGTTCGAGGAGATCGACGTCACCCCCAAGAACACGAGCCGCATCGCCGCCCAGCACGCCAAGGCCGAGATCAACGCCATCGTGCGCAACTCCGCCCGCGAGCAGATCTACGAGGAGTTCTCCGGCCGCATCGGTGACCTCATCAGCGGTACTGTGCTGCAGTCCACGCCCGACTTCACGATTGTCAAGATTCGCGAGGGCGTCGAGGCCGAGCTTCCGCACTTCGACCAGCGCCGTTACGAGAACGAGCGCAACGAGCGTCCGATGGGCGAGCGCTACCTGCACAACCAGCACATCAAGGCCGTGATCATCGACGTTCGCGACCCCAACTCCAACCTGCAGCCGGTTCGCGGCGAGCACAGCCGTCCGCCGATTGTCATCTCCCGTACCCACCCCGAGCTCATGCGTCGTCTGTTTGAGCAGGAGGTGCCCGAGATCTATGAGGGCACCGTCCAGATCAAGTCGATCGCCCGCGAGCCCGGCCAGCGCTCCAAGGTCGCCGTCCACTCGCTCGACGATCGTCTGGATCCCGTTGGCGCCTGCGTCGGCCCCAAGGGCAGCCGTGTTCGCGCCGTCGTGGGCGAGCTCCGTGGCGAGCGCGTCGACGTCATCCTGTGGGATGCCGATCCGGCCGTCTACGTCGCCAACGCCCTGTCGCCCGCCAAGGTCACCCGCGTCCTTATCGACGAGGAGAAGGCCTACGCCGGCGTCATCGTGCCCGACGACCAGCTGTCCCTCGCCATCGGCAAGGAGGGCCAGAACGCCCGCCTCGCCGCGCGCCTGACCGGCTGGCACATCGACATCAAGTCCGAGACGCTTGCCGCCGACATCCTCAAGAACGTTCCCGTTCACGAGGAGCCCGCCGCCGATCTGATCGGTGACGAGGAGGACGAGGACGTCCGTCGCTGCGAGTTCGTGTCCGAGGACGGCATCCAGTGCCGCAACCAGGCCCGTCCCGGCTCCCGTTTCTGCGGTGTCCACGACACCGACGCCTTCGATGATGCGGAGGACCTGATCTAGCGCGCGGTCGCGCCGAGCAGGTCCCGGCGCATCTCCCACGCTCGTTCAGTCTCTAGGCACCCAAGGTGCCAGAAAGGGTAGGTGAAGTCATATGGCAAAAGTCCGTGTGTCCACCCTGGCCAAAGAGTTCGGCATGACCTCCAAGGAACTGATGGGTCATCTCGCCGATATGAAGATTCCCGCTAAGTCCGCTTCCTCCACCTTGGAGGACGCTTATGTCGCCATGGTCCGCAAGCAGCTCGCCTCGGTGATCGAGGCCCGCGCTCAGGAAGTCGAGGCCGCCAAGCAGGCCGAGGAGCAGGCAGCTGCCGCCGAGGAGGCCGCACGCGCTGCCGAGGCCGAGCGCGAGCGCATCGCCGCCGAGAAGGCCCGCGAGGAGGAGCGCCGCCAGTTTGCCGCAGCCCAGGCTGCCGAGGAGGCTGCCCGCGCCGAGGCCGAGGCCAAGAAGAAGGCCGAGCAGGAGCGCCTTGCCCGCGAGAAGGAGGAGGCTGCCCGCGAGGCCCAGCGCCGCGCCGTTCCCGCTTCCGACTCCGGTTCGCGCTTCCGTTCGCTGCTCGACCAGATCGCCGCACAGGAGACCGTGCTCAAGGAGAAGAAGGACGCCGAGCAGAAGGCCAAGGCCGACCGCGCTGCCGAGCGCGGCAACCGTCGTGGCGGCAACAACGACCGTCGCGGTGGCCGTCGTAACGATCGCAACGCCTCCGACAACAACTCCGAGCGCAACGCCTCCGAGAGCCGTCCCCACAGCCATCGCACCAATGCCAGCAACAACGTCGCTGCCGGCATGGACTTCCCCAACCCCGACAAGCAGGGCAAGGGCAAGAAGCGCAAGGGCGGTCACAACAACGAAGAGGACCACTACAGCCGCATGGCTCGCGAGGCCGAGGAGTACAGCCGCGAGAAGGTGCTCGAGGAGGCTCGTGCCGCCGTCGAGGAGGCCTCTCGCGAGTCCACTGGTCGCCGCAAAAAGCGCAAGGAGAAGCGCGAGCGCGAGGCCGCAAAGGCTCAGGAAGAGCGCAAGATTGAGGAGGCGCTGGCCCAGGGCGTAAACCCCGAGGACCTCGACGCCATCAAGGTCTCCCAGGGCGTTACCGTCCAGGAGCTCGCCGAGGCGCTCGACGTTCCGGCCAACGACATCATCAAGCGCCTGTTCCTGCTGGGCACGCCGCTTACCATGACGCAGTCCATGTCCGACGACCTCGTCGAGCTCGTTGCCGACGACCTGGGCCGCCAGATCAAGATCATCACCCCCGAGGAGGAGAACACCTTCTCGTTCTACGACGATCCCGCCGACCTTAAGCCGCGTGCCCCGGTCGTCACCGTCATGGGCCACGTCGACCACGGCAAGACTTCGCTGCTCGACGCCATCCGTCACACCGGCGTCGCTGCCGGCGAGGCGGGCGGCATTACTCAGGCCATCGGCGCTTCGCAGGTCATGATCAATGACCGCAAGATTACCTTCATCGATACCCCCGGTCACGCCACCTTTACGGCCATGCGTGCCCGCGGCGCCAAGGTGACCGACATCGTCATTCTGATCGTGGCTGCCGACGACGGCGTCATGCCCCAGACCATCGAGTCGATCAACCACGCCAAGGCCGCCGGCGTCCCCATCGTCGTCGCCGTCAACAAGATCGATAAGCCGGGTGCCAACCCCGACCGCGTGCGCCAGGAGCTCACCGAGTACGGCATCATCCCCGAGGAGTGGGGCGGACAGAACATGTTCGTCAACATCTCCGCCAAGCAGAAGATCGGTATCGACGACCTGCTCGAGACCGTCCTGCTCCAGGCCGACGTGCTCGAACTCAAGGCCAACCCCGATACGTTCGCTTCGGGCAACGTCCTCGAGGCTAAGCTCGACAAGGGCCGCGGCTCGGTTGCCACGGTGCTCGTGACCCGCGGTACCCTGCACGTGGGCGATACGCTGGTCGCCGGCCTTACCTACGGCCGCGTCCGCGCCATGCTCGACCCCAAGGGCAACGCCGTCACCGAGGCCGGTCCCTCCGACGCCGTCGAGATCCTGGGCCTGCAGTCCGTCCCCAACGCCGGCGATGAGTTCCGCGTGTTCGAGGACGAGCGCGAGGCTCGCGCCCTGGCCGACGAGCGTTCGCTCAAGGCCCGCATCGAGGAGCAGAGCCGCGTGAAGCATGTGACGCTCGAGAACCTCTTCGAGACCATCGCCGACGCCGAGGTCAAGGAGCTCAACCTGATCATCAAGGCCGACGTCCAGGGTTCTATCGAGGCCCTTCAGGACTCCCTCGACAAGATGGACCAGTCCGAAGTGCGCATCAACACGATCCACTCCGCCGTTGGCGCCATCAACGAGACCGACGTCGTTCTGGCCGACGCCTCCAACGCCATCATCATCGGCTTTGGCGTCCGTCCCGACGGCAAGGCCCGCTCCGCCGCCGAGCGCGAGGGCGTCGAGATCCGTTGCTACGACGTCATCTACAAGTGCCTCGAGGACCTCGACGCAGCCCGTATCGGCATGCTCAAGCCCACCGAGGTCGAGGTTTCCACGGGTACCGCGACCGTTCTGGACACCTTCAAGGTGCCCAAGGTCGGTATCGCCGCCGGTGTCCGCGTCGAAGAGGGCGAGATCGCCGCGACCGATTCCGTGCGCCTGGTGCGCGACGGCATCGTGGTCTTCAACGGTAAAATCGCCTCGATGCGCCACTACAAGGATGAGGCCAAGAGCCTCAAGAGCGGCTCCGAGGGCGGTATTGGCCTGGAGAACTTCCAGGACATCAAGCCTGGCGACACCATTGAGGGCTACCGCATCGACCAGGTTGCCCGTACCGAGTAGGGGGTAGCGCTATGAAGCAAACGCAGGCAACCCGCCGTTTGGGCGAGCAGCTTCGCGAGAAGCTCGGTTATATCCTGCTCTTTGAGGTTTCCGATCCGCGTCTCGACCTGGTCACCCTGACCGCGGTCGAGGTCGCGGTGGACCGTTCGTTCGCGCGTGTGTACGTGTCGTGCGACGCGAGCCGCTACGACGAGGTCATGGAGGCGCTCGCCAGCGCCAAGGGCCGCATCCGTAGCCTGCTGGCCCGCTCGCTCGATTGGCGCGTCACGCCCGAGCTCGATTTTCGCATCGATCGCTCGACCGATGAGGCCGAGCGCATCACGCGTGCGCTGGAAAACGTTCCCGCCACGCTTGCGATCGAAAAGGACGAGGACGGCTATCCAATTGCGGATGCCGCCCAGGAGGCAGCTTTAGATGAGTAATTCCGCCGACCTCGCATCGTGCGAGTCTGCAGATATTCAGCGACGCATCCTTGAGCTCATCGAGGGTGCGTCCTCCATTGCGATTTCGGGACATACGTCTCCCGATGGCGACGCCCTGGGCTCCGTGCTAGGCCTGGGCCTCTCGCTTAGGAAGTTCTTTCCCAACAAGGACATTGCCCTGCTGCTGGCAGACGATGACCCGGTTCCGCGCATCTACCGTTTTATGGAGGGCGCCGACCGTCTGGTGCCGGCATCTGCGTATACCGGCAATCCGGACCTGTTCATCTCGGTGGACGTGCCGGTCGTCGAGCGTCTGAACAACTCCGCCGAGGTGCTTCGTCGCTCGTCGCATGTGGTGTGCTTCGATCACCATCCGGCGCGCGAGGAATTTGCCGAGCTGAGCCTGAGGTGCGTCGACGCCGCGGCCTGCGCCATGATCATCGACCGCTTTTTGGACAATTGTGGCATTGTGGCTCGCGATGGTGTTGCGACCTGCTTGTTGTGCGGCCTGGTGACCGATACCGGTCGTTTTCAGTATCAAAACGCCGATGCCGCCGCGTTCCATGCAGCCTCGCGTCTGGTTGCCCACGGTGCCGATCCGGCGCGTGTGGCACTCGAGGTTTACCAGAGCATGCGCGTTGAGTTTTTGCACCTCAAGTCCATCGTTATGGGCCGTATCAAGACGGTGGCCCACGGGCGCGTCGCGTATAGCTACGCGTACCAGAGTGACCTTGAGGCCTGCGGTGTCACCTCGGATGAGTGCGACGGTCTGGTTGACGTGGTGCGCTCGGTGATGGGCGTCGAGGTCTGCCTGTTCCTGAAGGGCATTGAGGGCGATACCAAGGTGCGCGGCAACCTGCGCTCCAAGGGCGACCTCAACGTGTCCGAGATCGCTGCTGCCTTTGGCGGAGGCGGACATCCCGCTGCCGCCGGTTTCTCCAACAACGGAACGATTCTCGAGACGCTCACCGTGGCACTTCCCATGCTGGCCGAACTGGTAGGGGAGGATCCCGCTTCGGTGACCGTCGAGCTTTAACTTTTTGGATGGTACATGGCTCGTCGTACGCCTTCTCAACTGAATATGCTGCTCGCCGTCGATAAGCCGGTGGGCTGCACGTCCCACGATGTGGTTTCGAAATGCCGACGCGCCCTCCATGAGCGGCGCGTCGGCCATGCCGGCACGCTCGACCCCATGGCATCGGGTGTCATGGTGGTGGGTGTGGGCCAGGCCACCCGTCTGCTGGGCATGCTAACCCTCGATACCAAAAGCTATGTCACCGACATTTCGTTTGGCGCCGAGACCAATACCGATGATGCGGAGGGCGAGGCGGTCCGCACGGTGGCTGTTGCCAACGAGCTCCGCTATCCTGCCTATGCCCGTGAGCGCTTGGCCGCTATGCTGGGTCCGCAGATGCAGGTGCCGCCGGCGTTTTCGGCTATCTCGGTCAATGGCGTTCGCGCCTACAAGTCTGCTCGCGAGGGCAATGCGGTGGACCTACCTCCGCGCCCCGTCGAGGTCTATGCCGCCGACCTGATCGCCGTGGGAGGCGAAGGTGATACGTGTGTGTGGACCGTGGCGTTCTCAGTGAGCAAGGGTACCTATATCCGTGCGCTCGCTCGCGATTTGGGCCGCGCCTGCGAGAGCGCCGCGCACATTTCCGCGCTGCGCCGCACGGCCTCCGGTGTTGTTTCCATTGGCGCTTGTCATGCGGTCGAGGAGCTTTCTCCCGAGTCCGCGGCTGGCTTTGCCCTGGATCCCATTGCGGCCCTGGGCGCCACGCGTGTTGACTTGCCGGGCAATCTTGCCGACGATCTGCTCTGCGGCCGACGCATTCCCGTTGAGCGTGCGCTTGCCGATTTCGATACCTCGAAGTCGCCTTTTGCGTTGGTGCTCGATGGGGGACTCAAGGCGCTAGCCCGCATTGAGAGTGGCCGCTTTGTCATGGAGCACGTGTTTCCGCAGGCAATCGGCGGTGTTCGATGATGTTGTCCGCTCGCGAGCTCGCGCGTATCTTTTTCGAGGGCGAGTCGGACGAGGCTCGCATCGTTGCTGCCGATACGTTTGATGAGTGCGAGCACTTGGGTGCCGCATCGATTGCCATCGGCGTGTTCGACGGCGTTCACCGTGGACACCAGGAGCTCATTGCGGCGCTTGTTAGCGATGCGCGCGCCCATGATTGCAAGGCGGTCGTGGTCACTTTCGATCCCGATCCGGACGTTGTGGTGAGTCCTTCGCCCGCTCAAAAATTGATGACGACGGCCGACCGTCTACATGCCTTGGCTCAGACCGGGGTCGATGCGGTGGTGGCCGTTCCCTTTACGCCTGAGGTTGCGGCACTCGACCATGTTGCTTTTCTCTCGCTGGTGTCGCGTCTGGTCGACATTCGTTCGATTCGCGTTGGCAGCGACTTTAGGCTGGGTCGTGGCGGTGCTTCTGGTGTTGACGAGATGCGCACCTGGGGTGCCGAGCGCGGCGTTGACGTATACGGGCACGACCTGCTTTGCGAGGGCGGTGAGGCCATTTGCGCCACCCGCATTCGTCATGAGCTGGGACAGGGCCATGTGGAGCTTGCTGCTGAGTTGCTCGGCCGCCCGTATATGCTGCGTGGCGGTGTTATTCGTGGCCGTCACGAGGGTTCTGACATGGGCTTTCCCACGGCTAACCTGCAGGTTCCCGACGGCATTCAGGTGCCTGCCGATGGCGTGTATGAGGGCCTGGTGCTCGTTGATGACACCGTATGGCCTGCTGCCGTTAACGTCGGCCTACCGCCGACGTATGCCGACGATGCCGCTTCATCGCATCTCGAGGCTAACTTAATTGGTTATACGGGCGACCTGTACGGCGCTTCCGTTTCGCTGGCGTTTACGCGCTGGCTGCGTCCCTCGCGTGTGTTCGATTCGCTGGATGAGTTGATTGCGACCGTCGAGGGTAATATCGAGGACATTCGTCACAACTTGGGTGAGCAGGGGGTGGGCATCCGTGATTAGCGATGAGGAAAAAGACCAGGTACGCGCTGCGTCCGACCTAGTTGCCATCGTGCAGGAAACGGTTGAGCTCAAGCCCCGCGGCCATGAGTTTTGGGGCTGCTGCCCCTTTCATGGCGAAAAGACTCCGTCCTTCCACATTATTCCCGCCACGCAGGTGTGGCATTGCTTTGGCTGCGGCGAGGGTGGCGACGTCTTCACCTATATCATGAAGCGCGAGAACCTGAGCTTTCCCGAGTCAATCCGTTATTTGGCCGATCGTGCGGGTATTGAGCTGCACGACACCGGAGATCGCCGCGAGCGCGGTACCAAGCGTGCCCGCATCTACGATCTGTGTGCCGAGACCGCCCAGTTCTACCACACCATGCTTATGCGCGGTAAGGATGGCCGTCCACGTGAGTACTTTGCCAGCCGCGGCATGGGTGGCGACGTCTGCCGCCGCTACTGCCTGGGCTTTGCGCCGGGTCGTAATATGCTGGTGGCTCATCTGTCGCAGGCGGGCTTTACTCCGCAGGAGATGATCGACGCCAACGTTGCCTTGAGTCGAGGGCGCGGGCAGCTTGCCGACCGCTTCTACGACCGCGTGATGTTCCCCATCTTTGACGAGCAGGGTCACAACATCGCCTTTGGCGGGCGCATCATGGGTGACGGCCAACCCAAGTACCTCAACACCGCCGAGACGAGCGTGTTCCATAAAAAGCGAAACCTCTATGGCTTTAACTGGGCCAAGGAGTTTATCGTCGCGCAGGATACGGCCATCGTGGTGGAGGGCTATACCGATTGTATCGCCTGCTGGGAGGCGGGGATCAAAAACGTTGTCGCCACGCTGGGCACCGCGCTCACGGAGCATCACGTCAAGACGCTCACCCGCTTTGCCAAGCGTATCGTGTATATGTTCGATGGCGATGCCGCGGGCCAGAAGGCCGCCCGTCGCGCGATTCAATTTATCGAGCAGGATTCGATGGACCTGCGCTGCGTGGTGCTGCCCGACGGCAACGACCCCATGGAGTTCATCACGGCGCATGGTGGACAGGAGCTTCAGGCGCGCATCGACGCTGCCGAGCCGCTCATGGACTTTGTCTACCGTTCGCTGCAGGAGTCGAGTGACATCACCACGCCGGGCGGTCGTGCCAAGGCGCTGGAAGATGCGCTGACGCTTATCTATCCGCTGCGCGATAGCTATATGATCGACACATACTTTATCCAGATTGCCGATCTGCTGGGTTTGGATCTGGAGACGGTTCGCGCGAGTTCGGGTCGCGTGTTTCGCGATGTCGCCAAGCGCGAAGATGCGGAACGACGTCGTGAGCAGAACTATGAACGCCAGCGGGCGCAAGCCGAGCGCTCTGGTAGCGCGGGCGGTCGGACGTCTGGTTCGCAGGGGGCATCTCGCGGTGCTTGGGCATCGGGCGCGACGCCGCCGGTGTCCGCGCCGGTCGAAGAAGAGCCGTATGACTACGTCCCGCTCGATGCCTACGGTGCCGCGCCCGTGGAGGTCGTCGACGACCTGCCGCCGATCGATGTGCCTGATGGTATTGGTGCTGTGCCTGTGACTGATGGTTCGGGCGCTCCGGCTGCGGCGGCGCCGATGGTTCTTACTGATCTTGAGCGCAAGTCCTTGGCAGGGGAGCGCGAGCTGTTGACGATGCTCACGAGCTACCCCGACCTGTTCCGCACGTATGCCGACCGCATCTGCTCTATCGAGTGGGTTGACCCACGTCACGAGTCCATCGCATGGGCCGTTCTGGCAACGCCGCCGGGAACCGATCCTGCAGCCTGCATGGATGCGGCGCGCTCGGTGTGTCCCGAGGCGGCAACGCTTGTGAGTGCCGGGCGCATCTCGGCGACGAGCAAGCACCCCACCGAGACGAACATCGTGTTTATGCTTGATACGCTCGAGCTCTACACCATCAAGCGCCGCATGCGTGCCGCACAGGCCAAGCTGCGCCAGGACCGTTCGCTCGATGATGAGGCCCGTCGCGCGCTGACCGTGCAGGCCGCGCAGGATTCGCAGCGTCAACGCGAGCTGCAAAAGTCTATCGGCGGCGTGGCGGACCCGTTCCGTTTGATCGGTCTGGAGACCGCGGGCACCGAACAGGCCTAGATGTTGTGGTCAAGCAGCGTATTCTCGCCTATATCCAGTCCTCTTTTTGGGTATAGACGTCAATGTGTGTGCTAAAGTAATGAGTCCTGTGGACTATGAAGGGAGAATCTGTGCCAAAAAAGACTGAGAGCACGGGTACTGGGCTGGAATCCTACGTTGCAAAGCTCATGGGCAACGGCTCAAACAGGACTTCGGTAACCGAGGACGAGATTCAGGTCGCCCTGAAGGATATCGATGTTTCTGACGAGCAGCTCACCGCGGTGTATTCCGCGCTGCGCAACAGCGGCATCCAGATTATCTCCGCGAGCGGTAACGACGACGCCCCCATGGACGTCGACGATGACGATAACGATAACGATACTGACGATTTCGATGACGACGACGAGCACGATTCCGGCTCGCTCGACGATCACGAGCTCAAGATGGCCCGTCAGGCCGATGCCGAGATGGGTTCTTCCAAGAGCAAGAAGAAGCGCACCGTGCGCACGTCCCGTTCACGCTCCCGCGTGCGTGGCATCGATGCCTCCACGGTGATGCTGACCGGCGATCCGGTTCGTATGTACCTCAAAGAGATCGGCAAGGTCGACCTGCTGACCGCCTCCGAAGAGGTCGATCTGGCCATGAAGATCGAGGCCGGTCTTGAGGCCACCGAGAAGCTCGAGGCCGCCGATGCCGGTGAGCTCGAGCTCACGCGTGCCGAGATGCGTCGTCTTACGCGCATTGAGAACGTCGGCCTCGAAGCTAAGCAGGCACTCATCAGCGCAAACCTGCGTCTGGTCGTCTCCATCGCCAAGCGCTATGTCGGCCGCGGCATGCTGTTCCTTGACTTGATCCAGGAGGGTAACCTCGGTCTGATTCGCGCCGTCGAGAAGTTCGACTACCAGAAGGGCTTCAAGTTCTCCACGTACGCCACGTGGTGGATCCGTCAGGCCATTACGCGCGCTATCGCCGACCAGGCCCGTACCATCCGTATTCCCGTGCATATGGTCGAGACTATCAACAAGCTCGTCCGCGTGCAGCGCCAGCTCCTTCAGGACCTGGGTCGCGACCCGACCCCCGAGGAGATCGGTGCCGAGATGGACATGAGCGCCGACCGCGTCCGCGAGATCCAGAAGATCTCGCAGGAGCCCGTGTCGCTCGAGACCCCCATCGGCGAGGAAGAGGATTCCCAGCTGGGCGACTTTATCGAGGACTCCCAGGCTATCGTTCCGCCCGATGCCGCCAGCTTCTCCATGCTGCAGGAGCAACTCACTCAGGTGCTCGACTCGCTTGCCGATCGTGAGCGCAAGGTTATCGAGCTGCGCTTTGGCCTTGTCGACGGGCATCCCCGCACGCTCGAGGAAGTCGGCCGCGAGTTTGGCGTCACGCGCGAGCGTATCCGCCAGATCGAGTCCAAGACCTTGGCCAAGCTCCGCCACCCGAGCCGCAGCAGCAAGCTGAAGGACTACATCGAGTCATAACCTCGCAAGCAAGAAGCGCCCTCAAGCACATCCGCTTGGGGGCGCTTTCATGTGGTCATTGGGGACGTCCCCAATGACTAGGTGGTTGATTTCCGATCTCAGCCGAACACATTGAGCAAATAGGCCATT
>NZ_QRJA01000027.1:0-28730 GCF_003471405.1 Collinsella sp. AM20-15AC | reverse complement strand
GAAGTTGAACGTCAGATTGTCCAAATGCGGCCCGCGCAGCGTCGAGCAGTTACGGCGTTTGGTAAAACGCCGTAACTAACGAGCTCCGTACTGCTCGTAGTAGGCATCGATGGCGGCCTTGAGCTCGTCGTCGATGACGACCTTGCCGTCGATCTCGTGGTTGTAGAGGGTCTCGACGACCTCGGCCATGGAGACGATGCTCGCGACGGGGAAACCGTACTTAGCCTCGATCTCCTTCTGAGCGGTGGTCACGCCACCCTTACCGACCTCCATGCGGTTGAGGGACACGATGAGGCCCTTGATCTCGACATCGGCAGCAGCCTTGACCTTGGGATAAGTCTCGTCGATGGACTTACCGCTGGTGGTGACGTCCTCGACCATGACCACGCGGTCGCCGTCCTGGGGCTCGTAGCCCAGCAGGTTGCCCTTGTCGGCGCCGTGGTCCTTGGCCTCCTTGCGGTCGCAGCAGTACTTGACCTCCTTGCCATACAGCTCGTGGTAGGCAATGGCGGTCACGACGGCCAGGGGAATGCCCTTGTAGGCCGGTCCAAACAGCACGTCAAAGTCGTCACCAAAGTTATCGTGAATTGCCTGGGCGTAATACTCGCCCAGCTTCTTGAGCTGGTAGCCCGTCACGTAAGCGCCGGCGTTCATAAAGAACGGGGACTGACGGCCGCTCTTGAGCGTAAAGCTGCCGAATTTAAGAACGTCGGACTCAACCATGAACTTGATGAACTCTTGCTTGTAAGCCTCCATGCGGGCTCCTCTCGTAATCGCGTACGTGCCTTCCAGTTTAGCGCAGGCGGGGCGCGTTGCGGGCGCGCTTTGGGGCCTCGGCATTCTGTAAAGGCTTTGTCAGGGGCAATGGTTTTCCAAACATTGGGGTTGACACGGCAAACCCCCTCATCAAAAATACGGGCGGATTAAAACGGGTACGAGATACCCAAAGCGCGCCGCGCCCGGCCTTAAGGAGGTGTGCCATGGAAGGCAGTCATAGTCGAAAAACCTGCATGTCGCCCTCGGCACGCCGCGAGGATTCCGCACACGCATAAGCGCCAACAGCCGATCGTCAAAACCGCCACAAAGGTGCCCGTCCCCTTTGTGGCGGTTCGCGAGCTTGACGTGAGCGACATCTAGGTTTTTTGAAGCAAATACGACACGTACGCTAACTCCCTTCAACAAGGAGGACCCTATGCTGATGCTCAAAACCGCTACGGTACTCGAAGCTATCTCCAAGCGCCGCCGCACGGCGCGCCCTGCCGCCCACGCCGGCCTGTCCAAGAACACCATATTCGCCGCCACCCATTGTGCTGAGGACACTCTCGTACTGCTTGACGCCACGGCAAACGGCCTCACCGCCGAGCAGGCAACCGAGCGCCTGGACGCCGCCGGCCCCAACACCATCGAGGCGCCGACCAAGACGCTCGCCCGCCGCATCGCCGACGCGTTCATCGATCCCTTCGCCGGCATCCTCGCCGCGCTCGCGCTGGTCTCGCTCTACATCGACGTGCTCGCCGTACCCGAGCCCCAGCGCGATCCCTCCACGGTCATCGTCATCGGCATCATGCTGCTGGTATCGGGCAGCATGAAGTTTATCCAGGAGGCTCGCAGCGGCAATGCGGCCGAGGCCCTCAAGGACCTGGTCTCCAACACCTGCTGTGCCCTGCGCGACGGCGAGCGTATCGAGATCCCCTTTGATGATCTCGTCCCCGGCGATGTAATCCGTCTCTCTGCCGGCGATATGGTGCCGGCCGATGCCCGCATCATCACCGCGCGCGACCTGTTTGTGATCGAGTCCGCGCTCACCGGCGAGAGCGAGGCCGTCGAGAAGACCGTTGCTGTCGCGGTCGCCGAGGGTGCCGGCAGCTCCGCGCTGCCGCTCTCTGCCTGCAAAAACATCGTCTTTACCGGCACCTCCGTGCAAAACGGCACCGCTATAGCACTTGTCGTTGCCACCGGCTCGGACACCTACCTGGGCGGCATCGCCAAGATGCTCAACGGGCGCGGCGAGAAGAGCGCGTTTGACCGCGGCGTCTCGAGCGTCTCCATGCTGCTCGTACGCCTTATGCTCGTTATGGCGCCGGTCGTCTTTGCCGTCAACGCCGCCACCAAGGGCAGCGTCATCGACGCGCTGCTGTTCGCCACGAGCGTGGCCGTGGGCATCACGCCGCAGATGCTTCCCGTCATCGTGACCACGAGCCTGTCGCAGGGCGCCAAGGACCTCGCCCGCCGCCAGGTTATCGTCAAGGAGCTGCCGGCGATCCAAAACCTCGGTGCCATGGATGTCCTGTGCTGTGACAAGACCGGCACCCTCACCGAAGACCGCATCGTGCTCGAGCGCTATCTCAACACTGACGGCAACGAGGACGCACGCGTGCTGCGCCATGCGTTTTTGAACAGCTTCTTCCAGACCGGCCTCAAAAACCTTATCGACCTGGCCGTCATCGACCGTGCCGACGTGACGCCCTCGACTGTCGCGCCCGACTCCACGCTGGGCCAGAGCCTGCGCGACCGCTATACCAAGGTCGACGAGGTGCCCTTCGATTTCTCACGCCGTCGCCTGAGCGTAGTCGTCGCCGACGCCCAGGGCAAAACCCAGATGGTTACCAAGGGAGCTGCCGAGGAAATGCTCGAGATTTGCTCCTTTGTCGAGGTTGACTGTGTCGCCCAGCCGCTCAGCGAAAATAAGCTCGCCCAGATTCGCAAGCAAGTCGCCGAACTCAATGCCGAGGGCCTGCGCGTGATCGCCGTGGCGCAAAAGACCAATCCGCGCTGCGTGGGTGAGTTTGGCATCGCCGACGAGTGCGACATGGTGCTGATGGGCTTTTTGGCCTTCCTCGATCCGCCCAAGGCAAGTGCCGCCGGCGCCGTCGCCACCCTCGAGGCCAAGGGCGTGGCGGTCAAGGTCTTAACCGGCGACAACGACCGCGTGGCCGCCACCGTCTGCGAGCAGATCGGCATCGACGCGAGTAACGTCTTGCTGGGCTCCGAGATCGATGCGCTCGACGACGCCGAGCTTGCCGAGCGCGCTGAGAAAACTCATCTCTTTGCCAAACTCTCGCCGCTGCAGAAGGCGCGCCTGGTGCGCGTCATGCGCGAGCTGCTCGGTCACACCGTGGGCTTTATGGGCGACGGCATTAACGACGCCGCCGCCATGCGCGCGAGCGATTGCGGCATCTCGGTCGATTCGGCCGTCGACATCGCCAAGGAATCCGCCGATATCATCTTGCTTCAGAAGGACCTGGGCGTGCTCGAGCGCGGCATCATCGAAGGCCGCCGCACCTACGGCAACCTGCTCAAGTACCTCAAGACCACGGTGAGCTCCAACTTTGGCAACGTGCTGTCCGTGACCGTCGCGAGCCTGTTCTTGCCGTTTTTGCCCATGAGCGCCCTGCAGCTGGTGCTGCTGTCGCTGGTCTACGAGATCGTGTGCATCGCGCTGCCGTGGGACACCGTCGATGACGCCTGGACTGCCCGCCCGCGCGCCTGGGACGCCGCGTCCATCAAGGGCTTTATGCTCGAGCTGGGCCCCGTGAGCTCGCTGTTTGACATCGTGACCTTCGCCGCGCTCTTCTTTGTGGTGTGCCCCGCAACCGTGGGCGCGAGCTGGGCAGAGCTTGCCGCCGCGGGCAACGTCGCGGGTATGATGGCCTTCGCCGCAATCTTCCAGAGTGGCTGGTTTGTCGAGTCCATGTGGTCGCAGACGCTCGTGATCCACATGCTGCGCTCCCCGCGCCTGCCGAGCCCGCGCGACCACGCCGCGCCCGCGCTGTGCGTTCTCACCGTGCTGGGCCTGGCGCTCGTCACCTGGCTGCCGGCAAGCCCCATCGCCGATACGCTCGGCCTTACGACGCTGCCCACGAGCTTTTTCGCGCTGCTCATCGGCATCGTCGCCGCCTACATCGCGCTCACCCAGCTGGCAAAGCGCCGCCACATTGCCCGCCACGGCGAGCTACTGTAGCGCCCGAATTGTGGCGCGCGACCCATCAGGCGGTCAAAAAGTCCCGTCTCAAGTTAAACCACTCATTTAAGTACGTCCCCAATGAGTGCGGCGGAATGGCTCCCCTTGACAGCTTAAAGCCGTCATGCAGGAACCATTCCGTCGCAGCCTTATGAAAGGGACTGGGTTGTAAATGTTGGAGAAGAGCCGTTAGCGCCCAGGGGTCAGGATCACCAGGGCGTCGTGCTCAAAGGGATGCTGAGCCACGCGCACGGTGCCGTCACCGTTGTCGCGAACGGGCAGCTTGGCGACGCGCTTGTCTTCCATGTCGAGAACCGTCGCCGTCCAGCCACGCGCGCCGTCGAGCTTAAACTTGAGCGCCGTGGTGCGCGGCAGGTACGTGACGACGCGATCGCCAACGCGCGCCACACGAATGGCCTCGCGCGCGTCATCGAGGAGCTCCTGCGCCGGAACCACGGCAAGTGCGTCGTCGCCAGCCGTAGCACCCAGGCCGGCAAGCACATGCTCGATCGCGCCAAAGTCCCAAACGCCCGCAAACTGCAGGCACTCTTGCCAGCGGAACGGCATGTCAAAGCCCTCGCCCAGGACCGAACCCTGGCTGCGCGATGTCTGCCAGTTCCACACGCCGTGTGCGCCATAGGTCACACCCGCGCTGGCGCCGGCAAGGATCGACGACCACACACTCGCGCGGCAGTCCTGCGCGGTGAAGCGCCAGTACACATTGCGCGACGCACCCATCTGCTCGTAACAAGGCTCAGAGTTGACCATCGGCTTTTTGGGATAGTTGGCGATAAAGTCCTGCGGCAAGTGCCAAGCCTCGGGCTGGCCCTCGTAGTTGTGGCCGGGCTGGAACATGTAGAAGTCCAAGCGGTCCAGGTACCGTGCCGGGATGGTGCGGTTGCCGCGGTTGATATGCATGGTGCGCAACGCCTCGGGCGCGCGATTGACGACTTCGTCGAGGGCATCCTCGTAATAGGCGATCGCCTCGTCGCTGGTAAAGTCGGTATCGCCCGTCACCACGTAAACGGGGTCGAACTCACCCAGGTTCTCGACGACGCGGGCAACGTGGGCACGGACCTCCTCGCGCGGCATAACCTCGGCACCGCAATGCTCGGCAATCTTGGCGCCCCAGGTACCGGGCACGTAGTTGCACCACATAAGCACGAGTGCCGGACGAATGCCGTGCTCGACGGCAGCGCGACACATGGCGGCGGCACGATCCCAGTACGCTTGGTTGGGTCGGGACCAATCAAAATGCACGCCATCCTCGCTGGCATAGGGCCAAATGCCCAGATCGGGGCAGCAGCGATCCCACTGCGGCAGCGTGTTGATCTGCAGCACGTTCATGCCCTGCTCGGCGCGACGGGTCAGATAGTAGTCCCAATCGGCCTCGGCAATGCTCGTAAACGCGCTCCAGCACGTATCGGCAAACCAAAAGAACGGTTTGCCCTCGCACAAAAAGCCATCCTGGCGACCGTTGACGGTCAGCGTTCCCAAACTCATCTGCATGTCCTTTCGTTCGATAAAGGATTTGCGAACCGCCGGAAACTTTCGCGGTAACCCCGCGCGAAAGCCCCGCCGCTTGGCAAACCCTCGCGGGCGAATCTCACCCGCCCCCCATCAGTCTACCTTGCAAGAAGGGCCCCGCCGGGCTTGCGCCTGACGGGGCCCTGTCGTGTAGGTGAGGTCATATGCAACCGAATGGTTTGGCCTTAGGCCTCCATCTCGGCGAGTTCCTCCTTGGAGAAGCCGCAGGCAAAGACGACGGCAGCGGCGATGACAAAGGAGATTGCCATACCAACGATAGCCCAGACGGTGTTCATCTGGCCACCCTGCAGGTAGTTGGTGAAGACCAGGAAGTTGGAGGCACCGCCTGCGAGGTAGTAGGTAACACCCATGAGGCCGGAGAACACAGCGCCGATAGCACCGCCGATGAACATGCCAAACATGGTGCGACGGAAGCGCATGAGGATGCCGAAGAGCGCGGGCTCGGTGACGCCGCCGGCGATGGCGGAGATGACGTAACCGATGGCGAGAGACTTCTCGTCGGGGTTCTTCATCTTGAGGAAGGCACCGAAGGCGCAGCCCCAGACAGCGGCCATAGCGCAGTTGGTGGAAACGAAGACGAAGGGATCGTAACCGGCAGCGACGATCTGAACCTGGGCGAGCAGGATGACGGGCATGTGCATGCCGCAGACCACGAAGAGCTGCCAGAAGGCGCCGAGGATGGCCATGACGATCAGGATGCCGATGCCGCCAAGGTCAGCAAGGCCGAAGAGGGCGTTGGCGATCAGCGTACCGATCTCGTTGCCGATCGGAGCGAGGACGATGAAGGCAATGGGGATCGTGACGATCATGGTGCAGAACGGCGTGAAGACCGTGGACAGCACGTCGGGCATAACCTTCTTAAAGAACTTCTCGATGAAGTACAGGACGGGCACCGAAAGGATGATCGGCAGGACGGACTGCTGGTAGTTGGCAGCGGCGATCTGGATGCCGTAGACGGAGATGATTCCGCCGCCCTCCTGGGTGGCGACGCTCACCACGGAAGGAGCCATGAGGGCGCCACCGAGCAGCATGCCGAGCACCGGGCTGGCGCCGAGCTTCTTAGCGGCGGCATAACCCAGGTAGATGGGGATAAAGGTGAACGTGGCCTCGTACAGCGTGGTGTAGAGGAACGTATAGGTCGGGTCGTCGGCCGAGAGCACACCGAGCATGGTGGGGCCGAGGACGGCCGCGATGGTACGGAACAGACCACCGGCCATGAGCAGCGGGATGAGCTGGGTCATGGAGCCCGACAGATAGTCGAGGATGATGTTAGGCAGGTTCTTGAGCTCGAACTTCTCCTTGGGAGCGTCGAGGTTCTCGTTGACCGCCTCGCCCTGTTTGACGCCGGAGATGGCGACGAACTCGGCGAGCACCTTG
Organism: Collinsella sp. AM20-15AC; assembly: GCF_003471405.1. Taxonomy (NCBI): domain Bacteria; kingdom Bacillati; phylum Actinomycetota; class Coriobacteriia; order Coriobacteriales; family Coriobacteriaceae; genus Collinsella; species Collinsella sp. AM20-15AC. Next base: position 21,844 of record NZ_QRJA01000027.1, on the reverse strand, counting down.
GGCACGTTCTGGCCGATGATGACCTGGAGCTGGGCGCCGGCGAACTGGCAACCCAGAACACCCTTGACCTTCTTGATCTTCTCCACGTCGACCTTGTTGTTATCCTTGAGCGTCAGACGCAGGCGCGTCATGCAGTTGGTGGCAACGGAAACATTCTCCGCGCCGCCCACGAGCTCGAGGACATCGGTGGCAATCTGCTTGTTATCTACTGCCATGGGACCCCTCCCCATATCTTCGTGTGCCAGCCCCCTTGGGCTTAGGCACGCCTTTGGCCCGGCGACTATAACCCCTTACGGTTGCCGGACCCTTGGATACGCTGTCGTAAACAAAGTGTTTACTGAACGTTTACGGGCTTTAGTTTACACGGAGCGCCTCATTTGTGGCAATTTTACCGTGCAGAGTCCGGCGAACGGTAGGAAATCGGGGGTGAACGTATTCCAATGGCGGGAGATAGTCTCTTTGACTGTCTATTGATAAATGGCTCTTTACGTGGGCTTTTATTTTGATAAACACCTCTATGACCTGTTAACTCATCAACAGAAGCCCTGCTAGAAGCTAGTAAACATATGTTTAGTAGTTCATGGCGTGTTAAATTTTGCCGTTTACCGAGTTTATCAGCTTGTTCTGCAATTCTGGATTAAACTAAACATGTTTAGATTGTATTGCCGCTTTTGTTTCCCACTAGCGGCGCAAGGGAGGCAGCTCATGGAACTCAAATTGTGTACCTACGCAACCGTCACCACCTTGGGCGACTTTGGCCCCTGGATCAGCAAGGTCGTACTCGACCTGCCCTGCACCGTGCGCGCCAACGACATCGACGCGAACACCTTCCATATATATGTAGAGCGTCACGAACGCTCGGGCGAAGTTCTGATGCGCAAGGAGCGCGGCGCCGACCATGCCGCGCCCTCCGTGGGTTACATCGACGTTCTCGCCGCATATCCGTGCGACGAAAACGGACGTAAGCTCGCCGTGGGCACCCATGTGGCGCTCGAGGTCGCCGAGCAGCGCCTGACCAAGACCATCGAAGGCGGCGTCATGGGCTCGCGCATGCTCGATGACCAGCTGCGCATCACGCAGCTCGCGGCTCTTCCCGGCAACGACGGCGACGATCCCACCTGCGGCCTGGTCTTCGACACCTGCCGTGGCGATATCTGCCCTGCGCTCAAAGGCTGGAGCAACGACACGCAAAAGACCGCCGTCGACGGTATCGCGCTCGAATACGGCTTCTTTGAGCCCAGCTTTAAGGCCGAGGACTCGGCATGCTTCAACCCCTTTGCGCCCGAGGCCACGGCCGTGCCCCAAAAGGCACCGCTCGTGGTGTATCTGCACGGCGCCGGCGAGGGCAAGGGCGCCACGCAGGGCGAAGGCGCCACGCGCGCCTATATCGGCAACCGCGTGACGGCCATCAGCCAGGCGCAGATCCAGCGCTACTTTGGCGGCTTTGCCTGGGTGCTCGTGCCGCAGTCGCCCACGTTTTGGATGGACAACGGCGTCGAGCAGCTTGGTCACTCCAACCAGAGCATCTACTCCCCCGTGCTCAAGGCACTTATCGATGAGTTTGTCGCCGAGCATGCCGACCGCATCGACACCGACCGCATCGTGGTCGCCGGTCTTTCCAACGGCGGCTTTATGACCCTGCGCCTGTGCGCCGACTACCCCGATTTCTTCGCCGCGGGCCTTCCCTGCTGCGCCCCGTGGTACAACGCCACGGACGAGGACGTAGCCGCGCTCGCCAAGACGCCGCTGTGGTTTACGCACTCCAAGGGCGACGAGCTCGTGTGCCCGCAGCAGACCGTGCTGCCGCTGTTCGCGCGCCTGCGCGATGCCGGCGCCAACGTGCATCTCACCTACTTTAGCCATGTCGAGGACCTGACCGGCGTGTATCGCGAGGCCGACGGCTCGGCCAAGAAGACGTTCAACCACGGCGTGTGGATCCACCAATTCAACGACCTGTGTTATCAAGACTTCGACGGGGGCAACGTACTCATCGACGGCGAGCCGGTGGGCTGCTGGGAGTGGTCGGCCAGGGTCGACCGCTAAGCCCTCCCATCGCGGGGACCGGGGTTTAGTCTTGCAAACGTCCTCGGGCATGCATGGGCTGGCGCTTTGCGCTTCGCGCTGCGCCTGCCCATGCCCCCTGCGGAATGTTTGCAAGACTAAACCCCGGTCTCCGCTGCGTTGACGTTGCTGTGACCCTGGCCGGCCGCTTCTAGCGGGCCGCCGGGTCGGTGGCGATGGGGGCATGGGTCCCGTCTTGCCTTGCGCGTAACTGGCTGAATTGATTTTGATTGGAGCTGTTCCTATGTCCCAGAAGTTGACTCGGGTGATTGTTACCACTGATATGGAAGTCGATGATATGAACTCGCTTGTTCATTTGGCTCTGTATCTCAACTTGCTTGATGTTCAGGCTGTGGTGTATACGGCTTCGCAGTATCACTTTCTTGGGGATGGGGTTCATACGCTCGGCGAGGTGAATTCGCATTGGCGGACCAAAGGGCGGCGCTCTTATGAGTGGGCTGTTGTGCCTCATGAGCCCGATCCGCTAGCCGGCGAGCTTCGTGAGTATCGGCCGTTTCCCGAGCATTGGATTGAGAGTCTCTGGAGTAATGAATATGCCCAGGCTTGGCCGCAGTTGCAAGCAAATGCGGCCGCTGCCGGTGAGCCGCCGTTTCCCACGCCCGCCCAGATGATCGAGCGCACCTTTGTGGGAAATGTTGCCTTTGAGGGTGATGTGACTGAGGAAACTGAGGGGTCTCGCGTAATTGCGCAGGCGATTCTGGATGATGATCCGCGTACGTTATGGTTGCTCAGCTGGGGTGGCATGAATACGATCGTTCGCGCCCTCATGAGTATTGCCGAGCGCTATCGCGCCACGCCCGAGTGGCCCGCCGTACGGCAGCGGGTCTATCAGAAGGTGCGCGTGATGGGCGTTGCCGATGGCGTGGGGCAGGACAACTCGTGGCTCGACCATGGACGCGAGCTCTTTCCCGAGCTCATCTTTTGGCGTACGCCCTATATGTATGGCAACTATTTCGACGCCAAAACAGCTCAGCCCGATACGCTGCCGCTGTTTAAGGCTCCTTGGCCTGAGCGGAATCTCACGCAGGGCAACGGACCCCTCATGGCACGCTATATGCTCTATGGCGATGGTAAGGTCTACGAAAACGAGCCCGAGCGCTTTCAGTTTGGCAAGCATGCCCGTCTGGATTGGGGCCTAGAAGGCAGGCCCGCGGTGCAGTTTGAGCGCGGCGACTTTATGGCCGAAGGCGACAGCATGACCTATATTCCGCTGCTTCCGTTTGGCCTGCGCGGTATCGACGACCGCGACTTCGATACGCTGCTGGGCCGCATGTTTTTTGATGGGCATCCCGATGCGAACGCGCCCGCCGGTTTTGCCTCCATCGGCACGCCCGCAGACGACAATCTCAATCCCTACCTGCGTGCCTATCAGGAAGACTTTGCCGCCCGCGCGCAATGGTGTGCCCATGATCCGGCAGCCTGCTCGCATCCGGCACATGTTGTCGAGGTCACGGCCGACCGCAGCGCCACAGCCGGCGAGCGCGTCGACCTTACAGCGACCATCGTCGACCCCGACGGCAAGGGCTTCGATGTGCATTGGGATGTCGCCGTGGACCCGTCGAGCTATGCAGGCGCCCAGGATCTGTCGCTGTGGCAAGAATGCACGGTAGACACCGCTTTCATCGTGCCCGCCGACGCGCGGCCCGGCGACCGCCTTGTGCTCACCCTTACCGTGCAGACGCGCGCCGAGCGCCCCTGCACCCGCTACGGCCAGGTCGCCATCACCGTCGCGTAGCAGCGACGGCGCTCACACTCAACAAGAAGTGCCCCCAAGTGCCGGCCAAATGACGAGAGTGGATAATCTCCCACTTTGAGCCCCCAAACAGGCCAAAAACGGCAGATTATCCACTCTCACTTTGGGGCACTCATTGGGGACAGACTTAAATGAGTAGTCGTTGGGGACGTTCTTGTTTGACTGGTCATTTAAGTACGTCCCCAATGAGTGCTTTCACTTCTTTTAACAAAACGCCCGGCGGGCATTAACTGCTCGCCGGGCGTTTTGGTTAGGAAACTCTGAAGTTGAGTGTCTCGGCTTCCTTAGGACAGATCCTCACCATTCGTTTCAATGACGTGCTTGTACCAGTCAAAGCTCTTCTTCTTGGAACGCTTGAGGGTGCCGTTGCCCGCGTCGTCGCGGTCGACGTAGATAAAGCCGTAGCGCTTGGACATCTCGCCCGTGCCGGCGCTCACCAGGTCGATCGGGCCCCAGGTGGTGTAGCCCAGCAGGTCAATGCCATCCTCGGTCACTGCATCGCGCATCGCGGCGATGTGCTGGCGCAGGTAGTCGATACGGTAGTCGTCGTTGATGGAGCCATCCTCCTCGACAACATCCTTGGCGCCCAGACCGTTCTCGACCACAAACAGCGGCTTCTGATAGCGGTCGTACAGGTCGTTGAGGGTGATGCGGAAGCCCAGCGGATCGATGGCCCAGCCCCACTGGCTCTCCTGCAGGTAGGGGTTCTTGGCGCCGGCGAAGGCGTTGCCCTGGGTGCGCTCGACATCAGGGTTATCGGCACCGGCGGAACAACGGGTGCTGTAATAGCTAAAGCTGATGAAGTCGACGGTGTTTTCGGCCAGGATCTCGCGGTCCTCGTCAGTCATGCCGACGTCGATGCCCAGACGCTCGAGCTTCTTGACGGCATAAGCCGGGTAGTAGCCGCGGCTCTGGACGTCGACAAAGAAGTAGTTGTCCTGGTTGTCGAGCTGCGCCTGGCGCACATCGCCCGGACGGCAGCTGTAGGGATAGCAGCTGCCCGCGGCGAGCATGCAGCCGATCTTGACCTCGGGGTCGATCTCGTGGGCGATCTTAGTTGCCCAAGCGCTGGCGACGAGCTCGTTGTGGGCGGCCGGGTACTCGACGGCTTCCTTGTTCTCGCCCTCCTCAAAGACCAGGCCGGCACCCATAAACGGCAGGTGCAAGATCATGTTGATCTCGTTGAAGGTGAGCCAGTACTTCACCAGGCCCTTGTAGCGGGTAAAGATCGTGGTCGCGAGGTTCTTATAGAAGTCGATGAGCTTGCGGTTGCGCCAGCCACCGTACTCCTTGATGAGGTGGACGGGGCAGTCGAAGTGCGTGATGGTCACGAGCGGCTCGATGCCGTGCGCCTGGCACTCGCGGAACACGTCCTCGTAGAAGGCCAGGCCGGCCTCGTTGGGCTCGGTCTCGTCGCCATTGGGGAAGATGCGGGTCCAGGCCAAGCTCATGCGGAAGGTCTTAAAGCCCATCTCGGCAAAGAGGGCGATGTCCTCCTTGTAGCGGTGGTAGAAATCGATGCCGGTCTGCGCGGGGTAGTAATAGCCGTCCTCAAAGTCGAGCATCTTGCGCTGGCCGGAGACCACCGCGAAGCGCTCGGGGCCGTGCGGGGCCACATCCACGTTGGCCAGGCCGCGGCCGTCCACGTCGTAGGCGCCCTCGCACTGGTTGGCAGCCGTCGCGCCGCCCCACAGGAAGTCTTTACGGAAAGCCATACATCGATCCTTTCACACGCTGTTTGTCGTAGCTTCAGTATCCCCGTAAGCAGCGCGCTACTCAACGGCAACGACGCAGGCCGACACTTCTTTTCGCACACGGCGGCCCGGCAGCCGCCCCTGCCTGACACTTTCTGATACCGCCGCCCCAAACCACCACAAAGGGGATAGGCACCTTTGTGGTGGTTGGGGGCGGTTTGTCTCGATCTGTAACAGGTAGGCAGCCAAAACCGGGCTTGGTGTTACAGATCGAGATTTTCGGGCAGCCCCCCGCAGTTTGTCTAAATCTGTAACAGGTAGAGACGATTTAGCCCGCTAGATGTTACAAATCGAGACGGAAGATGCTAGTCGCAGGCGATGTCGAGGTTCTTGCCGACGAGGCCCACGTAGCCGCCCTCGGCAGCCTTGGGGCTATCGGCGTGGCAGAGAACCCACTTGTCGGCCTTCCAGTAGCAGTAGCTGTCGCCGGCGGCGGGCATGTCGGCTGCGGCCTCGGGGCGCGGGCCATTGGTGCCCGCCGGCAGCGCCACCATCACCTGGAAGCCGCCGTCGTCGACCATGCAGGGCGTGTAGTGGAGCGTGGTGTTGAAGACTTCGACGACCTTGCCCGCCGGTACGCGGAACGCCTTGACGCACGCGGTGTCGAGCTTGCCGTCCTCGATCTCCCAGCGATGCGCCACGAGCAGGATAAAGTCGCGGGCGCCCAGGTTAAACTCGCTGGCGCGGTGATACTCCAGGCAGTTGAGGCGTGTGTTGTGCCCGTTGCACCAGCCGAGCTGGAAGGAGCGGCCGCCGTACATGAGAAAGCCCAGCTTATCGGCATCCTTGACGCCCTCGAGCTCCGGCGCGCTTGCTACGTACTTGGTGCCCTCGGGAATGGGAGTAGCCGCAAGCGCCTCGACAAGCGGGGCGGTCAGGTTGGACGGCACGTCGTCCCACACGCGACCATAGGATTTGAACTCGGGATCTGATACAGAGTAGATATGCATGTTCGCTCCTGTTCGTTTATGTGACAGTATGAACATTCTAGAACATCATTCATCCACGACCACGATCAATACCGAAAACATTGCATGACGAAATCACCCGCTCAAAAAGCGACATGCAGCTTCCTAGTCGAGATAATCTTTAAGAAACTCAATAACGCTCATACACCAGTAGTCGGTCTCCGGCGCATGGGGCTTCATCAATGCGTGCCCCCCTTCTGAATACATGACTCCCTCATGGTGTACTCCAGCTGCATCCAGAGCATCGACCATCTTTTCATAATTGTCGGGCGATACAATATCATCGTCAGCGCATTGCCAAAGATATGTCGGAGGATACTGCTCCCACACATGCTGATTAATACAGAAATCATCGAGCGAGTCGCGACCAGCCCCGCCGCACACCGAATCAAGAAATCTATTGTCTGATGCGTTCTCAAAGCCACGAAGATCAATCGGTGCATAACACAGGACCAAGGCTTTGGGTGCCTCGCATCCGTAGGACGCAAATCCCTTGTTGTCCGTCCCCCACTCGGCAGTTAAATGCGCACCAGCAGAAAAGCCGATAACTGCATAACTTTTTGCGACATTAAATTTCGCTGAATTCTCGAAGACAAAACGGACAGCTCGATTTAAATCGTCGATTGGACGCGGCATCAAAGGCTCGACCCTCACCCTGTATGACAGCACGAACACGTTATAGCCCGCATCGTTGAGCTCGGGGGCAACGGGAAAGCCTTCCATTTGATGACAAACGCTCTGATAACCTCCGCCCGAAACCGCAATGATAAAGGGAGCCCCGGGTCTCCCGGGAAAGAAGAACAGTTTCGTGTTGCGTCGAGTCGGATCACGGATGCAGTCGGCTTCATCCCATATATCGTAGGCAACTTGCCTCCCGTCATCCACGAGCTCGACAATCCGATTCAATCCACGCAAAACGCGAGTAGTTTCATATGGATTAGCATCAGAATTCATATGAGACACGATGGGTTTATTCCACATGCGCTCCCAAGTTGAAGGCCGGCAAAGCATAAGGTGCTCGCCAAAGCCAGCGAACTCAGGAAGGAGCGCGATTTCGCCAAACGTCATATCGGCTGTAATTGTCATAGCTAGTCACTCCAAAAATGAGGGTGGGCTCGCGTGAATCAACGGCAAGCCCACCACATGCAATCTGCCGCGGGGTTTTCGGCAGCTTACATCCCAAATAATTGTCTACTCCACTACTGCCTCTTCATCAGGGCGATACAGGATGTAAACGAGAACGAAGTTAAGAATTAAACCGACGACATTGCAAAGAATTGCGCCGATGAGGCTGCTCATATCACCAGAAGGATCCATATAACCGGGGAAGCTAAAAATGCCGCTCGACGTCATAACGAACGTACAGGTGTTGAAAATCGCCGGGATAACAGCACTGATTGCTCCGGCGACCATGGAAGCGATAATGATCTTCTTGTGCTCCAAGATGATGCCGTACAGCGCCGGTTCCGTAATCCCGAAAAAGCCCGTAATGGCACAGCTGAACCCAAGACTCTTTTCACTCGGGTCCTTCGAGCGGAGGGCAAACGCCAAACAAGCGCCGACAACACCCATGCTGCAGCAGAGAAGTCCAAGGATAGGATCGGAGCCGACGGTCATAATATTGTTGATGGAAAGCACGATCAGGGCCCAATGGAGTCCAAGGGGGATCATAACGAGACCGAATATCGGCCCGAGAATAACGCCGCAAAGGACGGGGCTGAACTGATAGACCGCCAGCACTGCAGTCGCAAGCAAAGAGCTCGCCTGCTGAATAACGGGGCCGATCACAAGGAGCGAGACGGGGGCGGCAACAGCAACCGTCAGGAACGGGACGAGCGCAAATGCCACAACATCGGGAAGAACCGCCCGCAGCCACTTATTAAGAACGGATGCGAACCAAGCCGCCACGATAGCAGGAAACACCGTGGAGGAATAGCTCACCATTGTGAACTTCATGCCGAGCAAATCCAGCGCATCGCCCGCTCCGGCCGCAGCAACGAAAGTCGGATAAATCAGGATTGCACCGAGTACCGCACCGATATATCGATCGGTTCCAAAGAACTGAGCAGCAGATGATCCGACAAGAACGGGCAGAAAATACATGCAGGCATTTCCCATGCCGTACAGCAGAGTGTATATTCCGCTCTCGGCGGAAACAGCACCCGCCGTCGTCAGAATACTAAGGACGGCGTTTATCATTCCGCATGCGATCAAGGCAGGAAGAACGGGCATCATGATGCCGCTGATGAGCTTCATTAGCTTTCCCAGAAAGCCCTTAGTCTCTCCTTCGCTTGCCTCGGAATCTCCGGCATCAATCCCGGTTTCCTTGGCAACGATTTCATAGACCTTATCGACCTTAGGTCCCACAATCACCTGATATTGCCCCGCGGAATGGCGAATGTCGATCACGCCATCAATCGCCTTGACTTTTGCATCGTCTACGATGCTTTCGTCCTTAAGGTTGAACCTTAAACGAGTCATGCAGTGAGCTACAAATGTAACGTTGTCTGCGCCGCCCACCATCTCGAGAATCTCGGCAGCGAGCTTGGTTGTATCTGCCATAAATACCATTTCTCCCATGTTGAGTTTTATATGTAACCATCAGCAAAGCGCGCGCCTTTGCCAACTAATTACCTTGTTTTCGATGCAATTCGATTGATGTGCATCATGAGGTAGAGTCTTTCTTCGTCTATAAGTTCCCGCCCCGTCAGTCGGCTGAGAACAGAAGCAATATCATCGGCGCACATTGATGCCACCGGATATTCTTTTTTGAGCGAGAGGTACATCTTGCGGTTGTCGCTCACGATGCTTTCGCCAGAGTTCAACCTATTGAATAAGTACTGAAGATGGGTTGCGAACCTTGCGTAATCGAAACCTTCCCGATCAACTTGAATGCCAAGCCGATTTTCAACAGCAACGGTTGACTCCTCCAGAACACGATCGTAGATATCCGCGCTAAACTCTTTAACTACTTCGCATGAGTCCGAATCGGCCATGTTATTGATAAACGCCATGGCAATTCCAACTGCCTCATGAGCTGGAAGCCTAACGTTAAGACGTTTCCTGATTATCTTAAGTGCATACTCGCCGATTCTAAATTCGACGGGATATTGTTGGCGGACATCAAACGATAAAGGCATGCGGACAACGATATTTTGCTCTTTGCGCTTAACCGCATACGCGATATGGTCCGCAAGGATAAACGGCAAATTAGGGCTCACCTCATAAGACAGCAAACCTGTCGACATATCAATAACATCCGAGGTAAGCTCGAGAAGCTCGTCGGGGACCTCGTCAACGAGAGCGATGTAGCGAGAGCTAACGTTATAAAACGTTCGTTGAATCTCCGAAAGAGGGACCTCGTCTCCGACATTCTTAAACCCCAGACCACGGCCGAATGCAACCAACTGTCTGCCATTTCCATCGACGCAGAGGACAGCGCTGGTATTAATTCGTTTAACAATTTCCATGTGTCCCCCCCCCTAAACAGAACAAGGCTCCCGAAGCAGAATCCGACAATCAATGTCGACAGATGCTGCTTCAGGAGCCTTGCCTGAATATCACTCTGAGGACTAGTTTAAGCGAGCTAGTGCTAATGACCTCGAATAAACACTTCTAAACAGTTAAACGGTCGATATCTCCGTGTGAACGGTTTGGAGGCAGAGGGCGGCCCTATGCCTGCTGATAGTGCAGGTGCTTCTCGTCGATATCGGCCAGGTCGCGGTCGAGATAACGACGCGCAAGCCAGTTGGCCATGGGGAGGTTCTGGTCCAGGTAGTTGCCGCACTCCTCGGGAGCAGCGCCGGGGATATCGCCCTCAAAGCCAGCAACAAACTCGAACAGCTCACGCACAAGCGGCAAGATTTCCTCGCTCGTCAGCTCACCAAAAACGACGAGGTAAAAGCCCGTGCGGCAGCCCATGGGCCCAAAGTAGACGATACGGCTCGACCACTCGGCATGGTTGCGAAGGAAGGTGGCGCCCAGATGCTCAATGGTGTGGCACTCGGCCGTGTTCATGACTGGCTCCTTGTTGGGCGTGGTCAGGCGCAGGTCAAAGGTGGTGACGGCGGCGCCGGTCGCCGGATCGCGGTCGATGCGGCTCACATACACGCCGGGCTCAAGCAGCAGATGGTCAACGGAAAAACTTGCAATGCGCTCCATGGCAGTTCCTCTCGGTAGTCAATTTGGGACGGGGCTCTTTTAGCTGGTTCGAATGGTCGCACCAATCATACCAGTCAAAAAAGCCCCGTCCCAAATGAGCTGCCCGGGACGGGGATCAATGAGTTTTTAATCCCCGTCTCAGAATAATCATGCTAGGCGGTGTACGCGATTGTAGATTTCACGGCATGGCGCCAGCCGGCGATCTTTTTGGCTCGCACGTCGGCAGGCATGGCAGGCTCCACGATGTCGCGGGCGCCGTAGACGTCGACGACATCGCGCGTGTACATGCCCAGCGCAATGCCGCAGGCCCAGGCCGCACCCAGGCCGCTCATCTCGTCGTTGCTCGCGATGCGGATGGGCGAGCCAACCAAGTCGCTCTCAAACTGCATCAGGTACGCGTCGCGCGTGGGACCGCCGTCAACACGAAGCTCGGCCAGCGCCGCACCCGAATCCTCGACCATCGCATCGATGACGTCGAAGATCTGATAGGCGATCGACTCATCGGCGGCCTTTACGAACTCCGCACGGCCCGTGGTGCGCGTCATGCCAAAGACGCAGGCCTCGGCATCGCTCGCCCAGTGCGGCGCGCCCAGGCCAGTGAACGCCGGCACAAGGTAGACACGGCTCGCCGGATTGGCGGCGTAGCACAGGTCGGTGACTTCCTCGGGATTGTTGATGAGCTCCAGGTCGTCGCGCAGCCACGTCTTGACGGCGCCGGCGTAGCTCACGTTGCCCTCGAGCACATACTCGGTCACGCCGTCCATACGCCACGCAAGCGAGCTCGAAAGCCCGTGCGAGCTGGCAACGAACTCGACGCCGACGTTCATCATGACCGAGCTGCCGGTGCCATAGGTCGCCTTGGCCATGCCGCGGCTGTGGCAGCCCTGGGCAAACAAGGCGGCATGGCTGTCGCCGAGCACACCGTGAATGGGCACGGGCGCCGGCAAAAAGCCGCCCAGATCCGTCGTGCCGAACATGCCATCGGAGTCGGTCACCTGCGGCAGGCAGGCAGGATCGACGCCAAAGGCCTCACACACCGGCTCACTCCAGCAGCCACGGCGCAGGTCAAAGAGTTGTGTGCGGCTGGCGTTAGACCAGTCGCAGCGGAACTCCGCGCCGCCCGTGAGCGTCCAAACCACCCAGGCATCGATGGTGCCCAGACACAGCTCGCCTGCCGCCGCGGCCTCGGCAGCCGTGGGAACGTTCGCGAGAATCCAAGCCATCTTGCCCGCCGGATAGTAGGGCGAGAGTACCAGACCCGTCGTGTCGCGCACCAGCTCGGCCACACCCTCGCGCGCGGCCAGCTCGTCGCACAGCTCACGGGCGCGGGCGCACTGCCACACCACGGCGTCGCACAGCGGCTCGCCCGTCGTGCGCCTCCAGGCAACGGTGGTCTCGCGCTGATTGGAGATGCCGATGCCGGCGACGTCGGCCGGATCGACCCCGGTCTCCTCCACCACGGCGCGTGCCACGGCCAGCACGTTAGCGGCGATCTCGGCTGGATCATGGCTCACCCAGCCGGCCTCGTTGACAATCTGGCGATGCGGGCGATCGGCACGATGAATCAAATGGCCGCCCTCGTCCACCAGCAGCGCCTTGGTACCCTGCGTGGATTGATCGATTCCGATGATGTATTTGCTCATGTACTCTCCTGTCTCCCCCGTCGATTCAAAAACTAAAACCCGACGGACAAGGAGCGAGCGGTCGTCAAGTGCCGCAGATCGCCGTGAAAGAGGGCCGCCGCGTACTTTGTGTACGCAAGCGACGGTTTGAACGGCAAGGTGCGGTGCTTGGCGGCCGCGCAGCGTCTGTTTCTACTAGTTGCCGAGGAACTCGGCGACCGTCTTGGCGATTCCCTCGCCCGTCAGGCCGTAGTGCGCAAAGACCTCGGGGCTCGTACCGGTGATGGCCGGCGCATCGGGTAGACTCAGGCACTTAACCGGACGCGGGCAATGCTCGCCCACGACCTGCGCGACCATGGAACCCAGGCCGCCGAAGGGGCTGTGCTCCTCGACCGTCACGACGGCACGCGTGGTACCGGCGGCCTCGATCACGGCCTCGGCGTCGAGTGGCTTGACGCAGTACATGTCGAGCACCGTTGCCGAGATTCCCTGCTCGGCCAGCAAATCGGCGGCGTCCACGGCATGGCGGACCATCTCACCGGTGGCGACAAGCGTCACATCGGTGCCGCGACGCACCCAGGTGGCGCGATCCATCTGGAACGGGCACTCGCCCTCGGCGTACACGTCCTCGACCGGGTTGCGCCCCACGCGGATGTAGGCCGGCTTGTTGTCGGCTACCAGGGCGCGCACAAGCTCGGCGGTCTGGAAGCGGTCGCTCGGCAGATACACGCGCATGTTGGGAATCGCGCTCATGGCGGCGATATCCTGCGCGGAGTGGTGGCTCATACCCAGGGCGCCATAGGACACGCCGCCCGAGATGCCGATGAGCTTGACGTTGGTGTTGGAGTACGAGACGTCGACCTTGCACTGCTCATACGAACGCGTGGTCACAAAGGACGCCGGCGAGGCGGCCCAGGCCTTCTTGCCGCACGAGGCCATGCCGGCGGCGATGCTCACCAGGTCCTGCTCGGCAATGCCGACCTCAATGGACTGCTGGGGATACTGATCGAAGAACGGCGTGAGCGATGCGGAGCCGCGGGAGTCGGAGCACAGGACGACGATGTCTTTGTCAGTTGCGGCGGCCTCGAGCAGCGTGTCGCAGATAACCTTGCGGTTGGCGATCTTGTTAGCCATTGATAGCCTCCTTATGGGCAGCGAAATCGGCGATGATCTGGGCATATTCCTCATCGTTGGGCAGATGATGATGCCAGGAGGCCTTGTCCTCCATAACCGGCGAGCCGTAGCCCTTCACCGTGTTGAGGATGATGACCGTGGGCTTACCCTTGGTCTCGGCGGCCAGCGTCAGCGCGGCGTCGATGGCCTGGACGTCGTTGCCCGGAATGGAGAGCACGTTCCAGCCGAAGGCGGCCCAGCGCTCCTCCTGCGAGTCCTGCTTCATAACGTCCTCGGTGCTGCCGCTGATCTGCAGGCGGTTGCGGTCCACGAGCGCGCACAGGTTATCGAGCTGGTAGTTGCCGCCGCTCATAGCGCCCTCCCAGACCGAGCCCTCGGCAAGCTCGCCGTCGCCCATGATGGTGCAGACGCGGTAGTCGCGGCCGTCCATCTTGCCGGCAAGCGCCATGCCCACGGCCACGGGCAGACCGTGACCCAGCGAGCCCGAGTTCATCTCGATGCCCTTGAGCTTGTTGTTGGGGTGACCGATGTAGGGGCTGCCGAACTTGGAGAAGCGGGCCTTGACGTCATCGAGGTCCAGATAGCCCTCGTGGCAGAGCACCGCGTAGTAGGCCTCCATGGCATGACCCTTAGAGAGCACGAAGCGATCGCGGTTGGGATCGTCGACGGTCTCGGGCGAAATGTTGAGATGGTTGGCGTAGAGGGTCATGAGGGCGTCGATCACCGACATGTCGCCGCCGATGTGGCCGCCGGCGCCAGCCATGATGATATCGACGCAATCGCGGCGAAGGTCCCAACGCAGGGACTCAAGCTCTTCGATAGTTGCCATTTCTACTCTCCTCGCAGGTAGGCTTTGACGTCTTCTTCAATCGGGTCGTATAAGTCGGGGGCAATGCCGATGTACTTGCACGCCTCGTAGAGCACCGGCACGACGTTGGCGTGAATGGCGACGCAGTGGTGGATGTAGGGACCCTCGACGATCTTGGCCTCGAGGCGCTTGAGGTTGTCGACCTCGACCCACAGGTAGGTGCCCATGCCGGCCGGGCCGTCGATGCCGCGGGCATTGCCCAGCAGCAGCGAGTACTCGCCGTTGTCGCCGTCAAAACGGGCAAGGGTGAGGTCGCCGTGCTTGGCCTCGGCCGTCAGCGCGCCGGGGTGATCGAACGCCAGCGGGTAGGTGAGCTTGGGCTTGACGGCCGCACAGCTGCAGGGCCAGGGGCCACAGTGCTGCAGCAGCTCGCCGTTCTCGTTGTCGGGATGACGCACGGTCCAGTCGGCGAACATGCCGCGGTGACGGCCCAGATCGGCAGCCTCGACCATCAGCGCGGTGATGGCGCCGTGGATATCTGTCTCGCACACGACGGGGATACCCATCTCGTTAAGGATGGCGTTGGCGGCGCAGGGCATAATGCCCAACTCGTCCTGCAGGGCGTTCCAGCACTGGATGGCACCGGCGTTGCAACCGTACTTCTCGACCAGGCGCTTCATGGCAATGGCAAGTCCTGCGACCGCGGGGACCTTGTCCTCGGGAATGCAGATCTCAAAGCTGTCGTTGATGTGGGCAAGCATGGCGGCCATGGCCTGCTCGTCGGCCTGGGCGTCGCGCACAGCCTGGACAAGCTCGGTCATGGGGATGGGCGAAAGCTGGATGTTGAACTTCTCGAGCAGCTCGCCCTCGTTGCACATGGTCGACCAGAAGTCGAACGGGCGGGTGGCCATCTGCAGGATGCGGGTGTGCTTGAAGGTCTTGACCACGTTGCACACGGCCAAGAAGTCCCAAACGCCGCGCTCGAACTCGGGGTCGGTCAGGCGGCAGTTGGTCATATAGGTGAAGGGAACCTGGAAGCGGCGAAGTACCTTGCCGGTGGCGAACAGGCCGCACTGGCTATCGCGCAGACGGGTGCCGTCGGGCTCGGGGCGCTCGTCGCGCGGACCCCACAGCAGCACGGGCAAGCCGAGCTCGCGGGCAAGGCGGGCGCAGACATACTCGGTACCAAAGTTGGCGTGGCAGAGCATGATGCCGTCGACGCCCTCGGCGCGGAACTTCTCGACGATAGGCGCGATATGGCTGTCGTCGAACAGCAGGCCCTCGTCGTTGATGTCGTCGATATCCACAATCTCGACGCCGATCTCGCGCAGGCGATCAGCCGTAAGGCCGCGATACTTGATCGCGTCCGGCGCGCTAAAGATGCTACGGCGCGTGGGCACAAAACCGAGCTTGATCTTATCCATGTACGTCCTCCCCTAGTCACATGTTCAGTAAACAGACGCATGTTTCGTTTTGTTCTGTTTACTAAATGTTTTACTCTTCTGTTTAGAAGTTTAGCGCGAAATACCCGTAGACGGTAGAGAAATCAGCCTAAACGGTATGTAAACAATCTGAACATACAAGGGAAACAAAAAGAGGACCCCGAAGGACCCTCTTTTGAATAGCGCTATGTTTACTGCCCTAGCGAGCTTTGGCACGCTGCAGGCGATGCCGTCTCCGCCTAGATTTCGCGCACGCTCTGGCGCTCGACAAAATAGGTCGACACAGCCGTTTTGCAGGTATAGCTCTTGGGATTGCGGATGTTGCCCACCAGGCGGCGCACCGCGATCTCACCCACCTCGTGCTTGGGAACATGCACCGTGGTGAGCGGCGGGTTGGAAAAAGCGCCCAGAGATAGGTCGTCAAAGCCGATGATCGAGACATCCTCGGGCACGCGAATGCCGTGCTCGTTGAACGCGCGCATGGCACCCACGGCGAGCACGTCGTTCTCGGCAAAGAAAGCCGTCGGCAGGTCGTCGTGCGAGGCATTGTCGAGCCACGCGCCCATGTCGCGATAAGCGCCCTCGAGCGTGGTGCCCAGCGTGACGCGCCATGCCGGATTGGCCTCGAGGTCCGCATCCTCAAGCGCTTGGCGGTAGCCGCGCTCGCGGTCCTTAAAGTTGCGGATACGAAGGTCGCCCGCCAGATAGCCGATTTGCTTGTGACCTTTCTCGATAAGGTAGTCCACGGCACGCAGCACCGAATCGGTATTGGCAATGACCACGGCATCAAAGTACTGGCGGTCGCTCCAGCCATCGAGCACAATCAGGTGGGCGGCGGCGTTAGCGAACAGGGCGTAGTCCTCCTCGCCCAACTCCGTACCCATTAGTACAATAGCGGCGGCCGGATCGGCAATCAGGCCCTCGACCTGCGGACGCACGGCGTCTAGGTCGCTAAAGTCGAGCGAGACAAAGCTCGTGCTCATGCCGTGGCGACGCGCCTGGCGCTCCACGCCCTCGATGACCGCGGGGTGGAAGGTGCTCTCGTCCAGGATGGCGCCCGTCTTGCGCGCGAGCACAAACTGGATGCTCTCGAGCTGCGTCGACTGCTGATAGCCGAGCGACTGCGCGCACTCCAGGATGACTTTGGCGGTCTCCTCGCTCACGCTGCGCTTGCGGTTGAGCGCGTTGGACACGGTTGCGGGCGAAAAACCGGTGATGCGGCTGATCTCGCGAACACTTGCTTTGGCCATTGTTCCCCCTAGCAACGGTCGTGGCGGAGCATCGTGGCCTGACCGCCCCGTGACTCGACAACTAAACGACCGCAAATTCAATCTAAACAGAATAGTAAATGTTTAATAGCTAGTTTAGCCTGTTGTCAAGCGAAGCGACGCGACTATTCCCCCAACGGGCGTATTTACTCGGTAGCTAAAAAAGCCCGTCCCAAATTGACTACATGGGACGGGGCGTGAAAATCATTTAGCCCAGGACACGAGCCATACGGGCCTTGAACTCGGACAGGAAGCGCGGAGCATCCACGGTCAGTGCCACAAGCGCGCTCTTGTCCGGATCGGACAGGCGGCGCTCATCGCAGATGGTGCGGCCGCGATACTCACCCAGCAAGTCAACACGCAGGTTACAGCCGAGCGCACCCACGAGCGTTGGATCAATCGCCACGGCAACCGCCAGCGGATCATGCAGCGCGCAGCCGCCCAGGTAGGGCGCGTTCATCTCGTACGAGCCAATGTAGTGCTCGACCATGCTCGCAAATGCGCAGCCAGCCATAGTGCCCGAGCCCGTCCAGCCGGCAATGTCGCGGCGTGTGAGCACCGCGCGATGTGTCACGTCCAGACCCACCATGGTGAGCTTACGGCCCGAGCGCAGCACCGCGTCGGCTGCCTCGGGGTCGCTCGCCATATTGGCCTCGGCGCCCGCGCTCACGTTGCCGGGCACGGTAAGGGCGCCGCCCATCACGACCACGCGGCCGATGGACATCATCGCCGCCGCATCGCGCTCCAGGGCGAGCGCCAGATTGGAGAGCGGGCCAGTCGCTACGTAGACCAGATCGGGACCATAAGTGCGCGCGGCATCGATCAAATAATCGACCGCAGCGTTGCCGCCGGCCGAGGTCGCTCCCACCGGCTCGTAGGGCGACGCGGGCACGCTCGCGCCGCCGATGCCGTTCTTGCCGTGAATGAGCGCGGTGGACGCCGGCGGCGTATAGGGCTCAGTCGCCTGCAGAGGACGGTCGGCACCCAGGTACACCGGAACCTCGGGGCGACCCAGCAGATCGAGCACCGCCAGGCAGTTGTGCGCCGACTGCTCGACGCGCACGTTGCCAAAGCACGTGGTGATGCCCACGAGCTCCACCTCGGGGCTCGCGATGGCATAGGCCAGCGCCATCGCATCGTCCACACCCATATCCAGATCAAGGATCAGCTTCTTGATTGCCATTGTTCTACTCCGCTTCTCCGTCTTTATCGTTTAACCAAACCAATGTTCAACTTCGGCGCGCGTGGGAATCGATTGCTGAGCGCCCAGGCGCGACACCGTCACTGCCGAGGCGCGAGCACCCGCGGCCATGCACTCAAAGAGCGGCAAGCCCTCTAGGCGAGCCGCCGCCAACGCGCCGATAAACGTATCGCCGGCGGCCGTGGTATCGACTACCGTGCTCGAAAGTGCCGGCATGCGCAGCAGCTCACCGCCATCGCCGAGCGTAACCGAGCCGGCACCGCCCAACGTGATGACCGCAGCTCCGGCACCCCTAGCGAGCAGGACGTTGAGCGCCGCGACGCAGCTTGCATCGTCCGCGGGCAAGATTCCCGTCAGCACCTGGCACTCGGTCTCGTTGGGACAGACCAGGTCGACCGCAGGCCAGACCTCCGCAGGCAGCTCGCAGGCGGGCGCTGGATTAAAGACCGTATAGAACCCCAGCTCGTGAGCGCAAACAAGCGCCTCGGCCGTCGCCACAAGGCCACATTCGCCCTGGGCGATAAAGACGCTTCCGGCAGCCGGGGCAATCTCGCTGGCGTCGCCGTCGAGCTCATGGGCCACCAGACGCCTCAGCGCGCAGGCAACGTCCGCGCCCGCAAGCGCATGGTTGGCGCCCGGTGACAGTATGATGCGGTTGTCGCCCTCGCAGCGAATGATGGTCGCCGCTCCCGTCTCCACGTCATCGCGATGCACTACAAAGTCACAGTCCACGCCGGCGTCTTGGAGCCCCGTCACGAGCGACGCACCGAACGCGTCGCGACCGACCGCGCCGATCATGCACGTGTGCGCACCCATGCGCGCGGCGGCGACGGCCTGGTTAGCGCCCTTGCCACCGGCGTTGGTGATAAACCCGCTGCCGCCGACGGTCTCGCCCGCGCGCGGCATGCGCTCGCACGCCACCGAAAGGTCCATGTTCATGCTGCCGAACACCGCAACGATGCTGTGATCCGCCATGGAAACCTCCTCGTCTTCAGGCTTTGCGCCCACCGTCGACCAACGATTGTGCACTCTCGCACCCCCTATAACTTTAGTCCACTTTGATGTGGACGCGCGCTTGAGCTTGCGCCAGCAGCAAGCATTCACAGGGGCAGGCAGCTACAATGAATACGTGCTGATTATTCTCGTCATTGGATGATGTTTTATGGAACAATTCTCGCAATCGGGCTCGCGCGGTCGACGCCGCACGGGCAACGAGCCGGCGCCGCACGAACGCGTGAAGGGCGAGCGCCGTGCCAACGAGCCGCGACGCACCGCGAGCCCCCATCGCGCTTCTGCCAACAACGCGGGCCGCGCCAACACTCCCGCCGCGGAGCAGACGCCTGCTCGCCCCAAGTCCCGCTACATCCCTGCGCTCGACGGTCTGCGTACGCTCGCCGTCGTCGCGGTGGTGCTCTATCACCTCAACCTCACGTGGGCTCAGGGCGGCCTGCTCGGCGTCACGATCTTCTTTGTGCTTTCGGGCTATCTGATCACGCGCTTGCTGCTCAACGAAGTCGCCAAGACCGGCCGCATCGACCTTAAGAGCTTCTGGATTCGCCGCATCCGTCGCCTGGTCCCCGCCGTGGTAACGGTAGTGTTCGTGACCTGCGCGCTGTGCACCATCTTTAACCACGTGATGCTCACCAAGATGCGCCCCGACATCCTGCCGTCGCTGCTGTTCTTCAACAACTGGTGGCAGATTGCCCAAAACGTCTCGTACTTCAATGCCCTGGGCGATCCCTCGCCGGTTACGCACTTTTGGTCGCTCGCCATCGAGGAACAGTTCTACCTGGTTTGGCCCCCGCTGCTGCTCGCTATGGTATCCATGCACATGAGCAAGCCCAACACGCGCCGCATGGTTCTGGGACTGGCTGCTGTCTCCGCCATCGCCATGATGGTGCTCTATAACCCCGCCGCCGACCCCAGCCGCGTGTACTACGGCACCGACACCCGCGTCTTCTCGCTGCTGCTGGGCGCCTGGATGGCCTTTATCCCCGATCGCGACCTGGCGCCGGTGTGTCTCGCTCATCGTTTGGGGCTCAATCGCCTGGCTGGCGCCGCCAAGCACGGCAAGAACGCCGAAAGCAAGCATGACGCTACGACCGACGGCGCAGCCGAGACCGTCCCGGCACAGCCGAGCGCCCTCGTGCGCTTTTGGTCCTCGCCCGCATCCATCGATGTGTTGGGCGTCGTGGGTCTGGTTGGCCTTGCCGCCATGGTCGCGCTCACCAACGGCTACACCGCGTTCCAGTATCGCGGCGGCACGCTGTTATGCTCCATCCTCACGCTCATGGTCATCGCGGCCTGCGTGCAGCCCCAGGGAATGGTTGCCCGCGCGCTGTCCGCCGAGCCGCTCGTGTGGGTTGGCAAGCGCTCGTACAGCATCTACCTGTGGCACTATCCGCTACTGTTGCTCATGAACCCGGTCGCCAACATCAACGATACGCCGTGGTGGCAGTACATTTTGCAGGTGTTGTTGGTGGTCGCCGTAGCCGAATGCTCATATCGCTTTATCGAGACGCCGTTTAGAAAGGGTGCCTTTGGGCGCACCGTATCCGAATTCCGCGACGGCACCACCACGCCCGCCAACTGGGTGCGCGCGCATATTCCCGTGTGCGCCACTTGCGGGATTGTGCTTGTTATCGCGCTGGGCGGCCTGATTTTTGTGCCGGAGACCTCCGCACTGAGCGGTGAGGGCGCCGAAGTCCTCAACAAGGAAGCCAAAAACACCGCGCCCGCCGACCAGCAGGCGGCCGACGGCACCGACAAGGACAACGACGGCTTCCCCGACGGATCCTACGACCTGCTGATGATCGGTGACTCCGTGTCGCTGCGCGCCGTTGATTCCTTTGACGGCGTGTTCCCCCACAGTCACATCGATGCCGAAAAGGGCCGCCAGTTTGATGCGGGCCGCGCGACATTTGAGGGCTATCTCCAACAGAACCTTGCCGGCAAGATCGTGGTCTTTGCACTGGGCACCAACGGCTTGGTAACCGACGACCAGATCGACGCCATCATGACCGATGCAGGAGATAAGCGTATTGTGGTGTTTGTGAACACGCGCAGCCCGCAGCCGTGGGTTGGCTCTACCAACCAGGCCATCGCCAACGCTGCTACGCGCTACAAGAACGTGCGCGTTATCGACTGGTACGGATACAGTGCCAATCGCAACGACCTGTTCGATGGCGATGGCACGCACCTGTCGACCACTGGCGTGACTGAGTACCTCAACTTGATCCACGATGCAGTCAAGAAGGACCTGCCCGTGCATCCCGAGGATCACGTCAACGATCCGCAGCCGGCAGCCGTCAAGTCTGCCACCGACGCGCTCGTCAATGCGCTCGCTCTCAAGCCGCACAAGCTGGGCACCGACAAGTAACCTGCAGCGCAAACTTCCCACATCCGGAGGGGGTGCCTGCCACGGCAGGCACCCCCTCCGGCAGTTAGGGACGTTCCTTATATGCCGGCACCCAGGGACACTCCTGACACAGCCGAGGAACGCCCTCCTTGCGACCGAATTCTGGGCGCCTCGCCACCCCGGACGTTGTTTCCAAGCCCACACCCGCAGCAAACAACCCAAAATCACTCTTTTCGAGCCGACTCCAGGTAGCGCGCAGAGATGTGGTGTAAGAGGCGGGGAATGCCCCGCCT
>NZ_QRJA01000026.1:0-32780 GCF_003471405.1 Collinsella sp. AM20-15AC | reverse complement strand
GGAAAACCTCCCATTTCCCGATGTCCAAGAAATGGGAGGCAGTTCACTGTCCCCTTTGTGGTGGTTTTGGTGGTGATTATTTGGCGCCTTGCATGACCTCGTCAAGGGTGACGTTGACGGCGTGCTGCGTCGGAACCCAGTCGACCTTCAGGAACAGCGCAGCCACCGTGATGGGGATATAGCTGAACATAAAGATCGGGAAGGTAAACAGGTTGGTCACCAGGCGCCACTTTTGCGCGCAATGGATGTGCTTGTACTCGAAGATAGTCGTGAGCAGCGCCAGGATAAAGAAGGTCTGATACATCATGACGAAGGTCATGATGAGCGAAGCGGCACACGCCTGCATCTCGACCTCGGTAGCCAAAAAGCCATGCGAAAGACCACCGACGATTAGGAACGTGGCGTTGGCGAGCATCGAAATCAGCGATAACAGCATACCAGGGGCAATCGTCATAAACATGTCGTAGGCGGCAAAACGATGATAGCGGAAGGTCGACTTGACCAGATGCTTACCGTAGGTAAAGAACACCTGGTAGAAACCCTTAGTCCAACGCATACGTTGCTTCCAGGACGCCTTAAACGTCACGGGCTGCTCGTCAAAGAACTCCGCCGGCGCATAGCCAATACGAATGCCGTGAATAGCGCAGAACGTGGTGAACTGAATATCCTCGGTCAGCGTATGGAACTGCCAGCCGTGCATGCCCTCAATAACGCTAGCCGAGATAAGGTAGCCCGAACCCGATACGGCGCAGGACGTCTTGCAGATGTTGCGCGCGTTGTTGAGAAAACGCGCCTCGCGCAGATACCAAGTGGCATTCGCTGCCGAGATCCACGAGCTTCCGAAGTTCTTGGAGTTACGATAGCTCGTGACCACATGGAAGCCCTGGTCAAAGGCATCATTCATCTTGGACACGTAATCGCGGGCGATAACATTATCGGCATCGAAGATAAAGTAACCTTCAAAGGTGTCGGGATACTCGTTAAGGATACGGTCGAAACCAAAGTCCATGACCCAGCTCTTGCCTTTACGGGCCAGGTCGTTTCGCTCGTACACGACAGCGCCCGCCTCGCGCGCGAGCTGCGCGGTGTTATCGGTGCAGGCATCGGCGACGACAAAGACCTCGATGAGCTCGGACGGATAATCCTGGTCCTTGATGGAGCGAACGAGGTTGGCGATAACGGCCTCCTCGTTGTGTGCTGCAATAAAGAAGGCATACCGGTGGAGCTTTTTGGCCTTGGGAGGCGCGACCTCGCCGCGGAGAGCACCGATGACAAAGAAGACCACCTGGTACAAGAAGCAGACCGTGAGCAGCGTGACGACAATCTGGTTGAAGATCACGATGGGTGTGTTGGTTTGTAAAAAGGCGAGCATGCAGGCTCCCAGGAACGCATTACGTAAACAACCGTATATCTTACCGCAGGCTAGGGGCGTTCAAGAAACCACCTAATACCGACTAGGCTTCGAGAAGACCGAGCTGAGGAACGATCTCGTCGCCGGCAGCGGTGCGACCAAGCGAGCGCGGGGCCAGGTCGTCAAGAACCGCAGCGAGATCCCACGGCAGCTCGTCGCGGCACTCAATGCGCTCCCCCGTCACGGGATGGTCGAATGCCACGCGCCAGGAATGAAGGAATTGCCTGGTCAGCCCCTGATCGGCGCGTGCATCGCACTTGCCGTAGAGTGGATCGCCCACGCAGGCGTGGTTGATATGGCGCATATGCACGCGTATCTGATGCGTGCGGCCCGTAAACAGGTGGCACTCGACGAGCGTATAGCCGTCGTCAAAACGCGTGGAATCGAAGCGCTCGAGGACCTTAAAGGTCGTAATGGCCTGGCGCGCGAAAGGATCGTCCGAAACCGCCATCTTGACACGGTCACGCGTAGAACGGGCAATGCCGGTGTTAATGGTGCCCTCATCCATAGCGATATGTCCGTGAACGAGCGTAATATAGCGGCGGTCGAGCGTGCGCGTACGGATAAGATTTTGGAGCGCGCGCTGGGTGTCGTCGTCCTTCGCCGCAAGCATAAGGCCCGAAGTGTCGCGATCCAGACGATGCACGATGCCGGGGCGATCCTCGCCCTGCACGGTGCCCAGATGGTCAATACCGCAGTGATAGACCAGGGCATTCGCGAGCGTACCGCTCTCATGACCATGCGCAGGATGGCACACCAGGCCGCGCTGCTTGGAGAGCACGATAAGGTAGTCGTCCTCGTAGCGAATATCGAGGGGAATGGCCTCGGGAATCACGTCGGTCGGGTCGTGCGGCTCGGGCAAATCGACCGAAATACGGTCGCCGGCTCGCACGGCATACTTTTTGGACAGGCAGGTCTCGCCGTTGACGGCAACGGCGCCGCCCTCAATCAGATGCGCGCAGGCAGAGCGTGTGGGACAGCCGTCGTTGGCACCTAGATAGGCGTCAAGACGCTGAGCAGCGGCATCATCGGCAACAAGGATATGGATGTCGGCCATTAGCGCTCATTCCTTTCGCGAATCTTGCGGGCACGCTCCCCACGCTGCTTGGCTTTGCGCTTGGCGCGGGCCTCGTCACGGGCGTTAAGCTCGGCGGTCGCATCGACCTCACGGGCCGCGGGGCTCAAGAACATGTAGCCAAAGAGGGCGAGCACGACGCCCA
Organism: Collinsella sp. AM20-15AC; assembly: GCF_003471405.1. Taxonomy (NCBI): domain Bacteria; kingdom Bacillati; phylum Actinomycetota; class Coriobacteriia; order Coriobacteriales; family Coriobacteriaceae; genus Collinsella; species Collinsella sp. AM20-15AC. The sequence goes on along the minus strand of NZ_QRJA01000026.1, from coordinate 30,149 downwards.
CGGTAATGCCGATATCGGCAACATTGAAGACGGGGAAGTCGATGAAGGTGGTGGCAATAAAATCGGTCACAAAGCCAAAAGCCAGACGGTCGATCGCATTGCCAATGGCGCCGCCCACGACCATAGCCATGCCCACAACCTCAAAGCGAGCAAGCTGGGGCGCGCGAAGCAAGTACACCGCGATCGCAACGATAACGACAAACGCCAGCACGGCAAACGCGAGGCCATGTCCCTCGCCCATGCTAAAGGCAGCACCGATGTTACGCACAAAAAGGAAGTCGATCACACCGGGGATAACAGTCACATGCAGAGCATCGCCAACGGCACGAACCGCAAGCTTGGTCAGCTGGTCAACAAGCAGCACGGCCAACGCCACGCTACCAGCAACACCCAGGCGCCAACGCAAAGGCGGCGTCATATCCCCAGTACGACCCAAATCAATCCCCTACCCTCAGATAATCAAATTCCGTTTAACGCAAATCAATATCTTATATTGACCCGCAACGAAATAGCCGATGATTCGTTACCGACAGCGAAAACCCGCCAGAGCGAGCAAGGTGCCTTGAAACGAGGCGGCATTGATCTTTTGATCATGCCGCCGAAGTTGAAAGGCAGATTGCCGCTCTGGCGGGTTTGCAGCGTCAACCGGTTACGCGGTTTGGTAAAACCGCGTAACTACAAGGCATTCGCACACCTCTCGCAGATGTGAGCGTGGCCGTTGTACTCGCCGACGGTGGTGCGGTAGTTCCAGCAACGGTCGCAGCACTCGCCCTCGGCAGCCTCGATGGCAACGGAGAGCTCCTCGCCCTGGGTCAGTTCAACAGCGGAGACGATGTAGAACTCGGCCAGGTCGACGGCCTTGTCGCCGGTCAGCAGCGCATACATCTCGGCGGGAACGACCGCCTTGACGCGGACCTGTTGGCTCTTAGTGAAGGTGCCGGCGGAGCGGGCATCCTCAAGGGCCTTGGTCACGGCGCTACGGAGCTCGAGTGAAGCCTCGAGCACGCCCTCAAACTCATTGGCCTCGTCGACCGTAATGGGCGACTTATACCAATCGAGCAGCGCGGCGTACTTCTGGTGATCGACACAGCCGGCGGGCGCATAGGCCATGGCCTCGTCAACCGTGTAGGACAGGATCGGCTGCAGGTCGCGCATGAGCATCGAGAAGAGCTCGGCAAGCACGGTCTGGGCGCTGCGGCGCTCGAGCGAGCCGGGCTTCTCGCAGTACAGGCGGTCCTTCAGGGCGTCGAGATACACGTTGGAGAGCTCGGTAACCACAAAGTCGTAGAGCGCACGGTAAGCGCGCGGGAACTCGTAGCAAGAGTAAGCGTCGTCGACCTCGGCCTGGACCTGGGTCAGACGGGCAACCATGAGCTTGTCGAGCGGCAGCAGGTCGGCAAAGGCGACGCTGTCGGTTTCGGGCTCAAACTGACCCTCGAGCTCGGAGAGCAGGAAGCGCAGCGTGTTGCGGAAACGACGGTAGGCATCGGACGTACGGGCAAGGATCTCGTGGTCGATGGACACGTCGGAGCTGGTATCGACGGAGGCAACCCACAGGCGGATGATGTCGGCGCCCATCTCGTCGCAGACCTTGTTGGGGTCGATGACGTTGCCGAGCGACTTGGACATCTTGCGGCCCTGGCCGTCGAGCGTGAAGCCCTGCGAGACGACCGCCTTGTACGGAGCGTGGCCGTTGGCGCCCACCGAGGTGAGCAGCGAGCTCTGGAACCAACCGCGGTGCTGGTCGGAGCCCTCGAGGTAGACGTCCGCCGGGTACTCAAGCTCGGGGCGATACTCGCAGACAGCCTTCCAGGAGACGCCGGAGTCCCACCACACGTCGAGGATGTCCTTATCGGCCTTGAGGTGATGGCCGCCGCACTTGGGGCAGACGCAGGCCTCGCCCAGGTAGCTCTCGGGAGCGTCGGTGAACCAGGCGTCGGAGCCCTTCTCGTGGAAGAGCTTGATGACGGCGTCGAGCGTAGCGTCGTTCATGACCTTCTCGCCGCAGTCGGCGCATGTGTAACTGGGGATAGGCACGCCCCAGTTGCGCTGGCGGCTGATGCACCAGTCGGGACGCTGCTCGACCATGGCGCCGATGCGGTTGGCGGCGTGAGCCGGATACCACTTGACGTTCTCACGGACCTCCTTGCCAGCCTGCTCGCGCAAACCGGTCTTGTCCATCGAGACGAACCACTGGTCGGTAGCACGGAAGAGCACCGGGTGCTTGCAGCGCCAGCAGTGCGGATAGCTGTGCGTGATCTTCTTCTCGAGAACCAGGGTGCCGCGCTCGCGCAGGAACTCGATGATGTGCGGGTTGGCCTCATCGGTATCCATGCCGCTGAAGGGGCCGCCGGTGCCAAACTCCTCGCCGGTGTAGAACTTGCCGTCGTCATCGACCGGCATGCAGATGTCGGTGATGCCCTCCTTGAGGCAGGCGAAGTAGTCGTCGACGCCGTGGCCGGGCGAGTTGTGGACGATACCGGTACCGTCATCGACACCGACGTAATCGGCCAGCAGCGCCACGCCCTCAACGCCGTCAAAGATCGGCTGCTTGTAGTGGATGTGGTGGAAGGTCTCGGCGGAAACCACGTAGGGCTTGCCATCGACCATGACCGGGGTGTACTCCCAGCCAAACTCCTCACAACACTTAGGAGCCAGGTCCTCGAGCATGACCTCGGCACGGCCCTCGTGCTCAACGGCGACATAGGCGGCGCCGGGCTTAAGGGAAACGGCCTGGTCGGAGGGGATGGTCCACGGCGTGGTCGTCCAGATGATAAAGTCGACCGGGCCGTCGAAGTTCTCGAGGCCGGCGGGCTTGGAGGTCATCTCAAAGCGCACGAAAATGGACGGGCTCGTCTCGTCGGAATACTCGATCTCGGCCTCGGCGAGTGCGGTGTGGCAATGCTTGCACCAGTGAACCGGCTTGTGGCCGCGATAGATCATGCCCTTATCGAACATGGCCTTGAAGACCTCGATGTCGGCGGCATCATGCTGGTGATAGAGCGTCAGATAGGGGTTGTCCCAGTCGCCGAGCACGCCCAGGCGACGGAAGCCGGCCTTCTGCAGCTCGATGTTCTCGACAGCGAACTTGTTGCAGAGCTCGCGGATCTTAGCCGTGGAGGTCTGGTTGAACTTCTCGGTGCCGAGCTTCTCCTCGACCTTGTGCTCGATCGGCTGACCATGGCAGTCCCAACCGGGGACGTAGGGAACCTCATAGCCCTGCATCATCCAGTAGCGGTTGATCATGTCCTTGGAGATCTTATTCATGGCGTGGCCGATGTGGATCGGACCGTTGGCGTACGGAGGGCCGTCGTGCAGCACGAACTTCTTGTGACCCTCGTTCTTCTTCAGAACCTGCTCGTAGACCTTGTTGTCCTGCCAGTCCTTGAGTCGCTTGGGCTCGGACTTGGAAAGACCGGCACGCATGGGAAAACCGGTCTTGGGCAGATTCATCGTCTGCTTGTACTCGTTTGCCACGGTACCCCTTTCATGTCGTGGGCGCGCACGCCCTCTGGGCACCAAAAAAGCGCCCGTCCCTACAAGCTGGGACGAAGCGCCACAAACGGGCTGCACGCCCGCAAAAGCTCTTCGCTTAACCACCCAGCTTAGATGCCCTCGCCCGCGTATTCGCGCGCTCGCATCCGTTACTCGGCTGGTCTGTATCGACGACCATCTCGGCGATGTCTACTAAGACGAACCTACGCGGCACGTCCGTTGGGACCGCAGCTCCGGGGTGATTTTCATCGGTCGCATGCACGGGTTCTCAGCGCTCCCCGCTCTCTGTAGCATGCGGACGGCCGACTACTCGTCCCCATCAACGCTTATGCGGAGTATGCTAGCACGTTCCGCACCGGCGAAAAACCCTCAACACTGGTTTTATACGTTCGAAATTTCTTGCGGCCGTGGACCTTCTCTTGGAGCAAAATACCTGTAAGCACTTTATCGAACGAAAGAAGATTGCTATGCGCACGATCGGAATGAGCGACTATACCGTTGGCGAAGACTGCTTTGACGAGCTGCACGGCGCGTTGGCCGAGTACGGAGCAACCAAGGTCGCCATCATTGGTGGTAAACGAGCACTGGCCGCAGCACTTCCCGGTATCGAAGCTGCGCTGGCAGGTACCGACGTCGAGATTCTGGAGACGCGCGTCTACGGCACCAACAGTACGCGCGCAAATATCGCCAAGGTCGTAAACTCCCCTGCCTGCCAGGAAGCTGACGTGCTTATCGCATGCGGCGGCGGCAAGGCGCTCGACACCGTGAAGACCGCAGCTATCGAGCTCAAGAAGATTGTCTTTACGGTACCGACGATCTGTTCCAACTGCTCCGCCGCGACCGCCATTGCCGTTGTCTACAACGACGACGGCTCGCTCGAGGGCTATTCGTACCCTAACCGACCTGCGCACATCTTCATCAACCCCAAGATCATCGCCGAGGCTCCGGCGGAGTACTTCTGGGCCGGCGTGGGTGATGCCCTGTCCAAGCAGCCCGAGGTCGAGTACGCCACGAGCGCCGGCAACCTGGAGCACACGGCAGGCCTTGGCCTAGCACTCGCCCACACCTGCTCCGAGCCGCTGTTTACCTTTGGCGTCCAGGGTCTTGAGGACGTGCGCCAGGACCAGTCGACCGATGCCGTCAAGCAGATCGCGCTCGACATCGTGGTCAACACGGGCTACGTCTCCAACCTGACCAACCAAAACGATTACTACTACAACTCGAGCGTGGCGCACGCGTTCTACAACGCTTCCTGCAGCATTCCGCGCGAGGGCTCCTACCTGCACGGCGAGGTCGTAAGCCTGGGTGTGCTGGTACTGTTCGCCTATACGGGCGATACCGAGAACCTTGAGCGCTACGCCGCCTTTAACAATCAGATGGGCCTGCCCGTGACGCTTGAGCAGGTCGGGCTTTCCGAGGCTGATATCCCTGCCCTGTGCGAGTACGCGCACGCCACCAACGAGTGGAAGCAGGGAAACCCCGAGCCCTTCACGGACGAAAAATTCGCCGCCGCCATCAAGGCCACCGACGCTTACGGCCACACGCTCTAGGACTGACCCAAAACCACCACAAATGGGACGGGCACCTTTCTGGTGGTTTTTTATTGATCCAGCATTCAGTTCGTACTCGAACCCGATTCTTTACGAGAAAGGGTTCGGGTACGTTTTTTGTTTATCGGAAATTCTGCGGAAGGACTACTCGGAACGGCAAACAGGAACGAACAGAGGCAGGGTATCATCGTGGTGATGGTATCCTGCCTTTTGTTTTGCGGGATCAAGGTCGCTTTATGCGAACTTGATCGCCACTTATATAGCGCATTGATGGCAATTGCTTCGTACGTGCATACCGGGAGCCTGTACACCTCTGGCAAGGCGTAACACGCTAGACTTTGCTCCAAAGTCCGTGTGCTAAGGGGGCAGGCACCTTAGAATTCCTGTGGAGTGTGTACGCACGTACGCAGGAAAACGGCAAAATTTCGCTATATTAGGGCGTTCTTTCATTGGAGAGTATGGTATACACGGCTTAGTTCAACAAATAAGAATTTATACATAAAGGAGGATATTGATGAAACTGTTTTTATGTTCTCACTTTTCAAGTGTAGGAAGTCTGATAAAGGAAGAAATTGAAAATAAAAAAGTCGCATTTATTCCAACAGCTTCGCTGCGTGAAGGCTACACCGGTTATGTCGGCTCGGCTCGAAAATTATTCAAAAAGTTGGGAGCAATCGTAACTGAAATTGATATTTCAACGGAGGCTTATTCAACGATACAGTCTCTTTTTGAAGATGCGGATGTGATCTATTTTACCGGCGGAAATTCTTTTTTCCTTATAGACCAGCTCCGTAAAACGGGAACGGATGAGCTGTTGAAGAAAGAATTGGCAAAAGGAAAACTGATGATTGGTGAATCGGCAGGTGCGATTGTATGCGCTCCAAGCATCCAATATATCGAGCAAATGGATGAAAAGCCGGAGGACTACTCACAAGAAGATGATGCAGGGCTTAATTTGATTGATTTCTATGTTCTTCCGCATTTTCTTACAGCACCATTTAAGAAAGTTACCGAGAAAATAATAACTGAGTTTTCGGATTTGAATCTATGCCCAATTAACAATCGTCAGGGAATTGTAATTGATGGTGAAGGTTCAAAGGTTATTTGCAAAGAGTAATTTATAATTCCAGTTTGCTGCACTCGTTCCTAGCAGGGTTTGGGGCAGGCACGCCCCAACAAGAAGCCGTCCCAAAGGGGCAAGAATGGGGACTGCGGACGATTTCTTGGACCGTTACGCGGCCCTTCCCAGCGCGGAGCGGAACTCGGCCGGGGTGCGGCCACCGAGCGCATCGCTGCGCCTCTCCGTATTGTATCGGCCGATCCAGCCCCCGAGTTCCTCGATGAAGCGGGCGGGGGTCCAGTCCGACCAGTCCCTGCCGTGCCAGAACTCCTTCTTGAGCAGGCCGAAGAAGCCCTCCATCGCCGCGTTGTCCGGGCTGCAGCCCTTGGCGGACTGGATTGGCTACGCTGATGTGGACAGTTCCGGGAGAGGCGCAAGAGACGGGAAGGCCGTGTGCGCGTTCCTGCGCGAGGGCCGTGGGGAGGGGCTGCATGGGTACGGCGCCTGTCAACTCGGTCTACGTCTTTGATGACCGGGTCGTACTCAATATCAACTTCACGGATGATGCCAAAACGGTCACCCGTGAGGAAGTGTTGGGTTCGAGTGCTGTGGACAATGTTCCAGTATGCTGGGATCGAACTCGCTAGCCGGAATCACACGGTACCCGTGACGCAGCAGCAGATCGACAAAAACACCATTGCCCACAGTGAGCGTGCCGCTAAAGGTGCCATCGTAGACGCGACCCGCACCGCACGAGGGGCTACGGTCCTGTAAGACGCACGCAGCGATCTCGGACGGGCCGCCCGCCTGCTCGCACATATCGAGCGCGCTCTGCACCCAGGCGAAACTCGCGATCGACCGAGATGCCCTCGCAGGTACAAACCTCGCCATTCACAATCTCGGACGGCTTGCGCGGTGTGGGCAAGCCGCCAAAAACCTCGGGGCACACCAACAGGACCTCGGTCCCTGTGCGTTCGCAGGCCTCGACCAACGCGCGATGGTAATTGTCGAGCCCGTTATATTTGCAGCTCTCTCCCATCAAGCAGGCACTCACCACGATCTTCATACATATCCCTCCCAAACAAAACGCCCCATTTGAGATAGAAACTCAAATGGGGCGTTCGACGTTGTGCAACCAGCCTTACTGCTGCTATGGCATCAGCGGATTCTCGCGCGTGAGGAGATTCATGAACTCCTCGCCCGTGATCGTCTCCTTCTTGTACAGATAACGAGCCAGCTCATGGAGCTTAAACTTGTTCTCCTTGAGGATCTGCAGGGCGCGGTCATGTGCGTCCTCGATCAGCTTGGCGACGATCGCGTCGACGCGCTCGGCCGTACCGGGGGCACAGGTGAGCGACGTGTCCTGGTTGAGGTAGGCATTCTGAACGGTACCGAGCGCCATCATGCCAAACTCTTCCGACATACCAAAGCGCGTCACCATGTTGCGGGCGAGCTTGGTGGCCTGCTCGATATCATTGGCCGCGCCAGTCGTCATCTCACCAAAGATGAGCTCCTCGGCAGCACGTCCGCCGCAGTAGACAGCGAGCTTGTCGAGCACCTCCTGGCGCGTGGTCAAGAAGCGCTCGTCCTCCTCGACCTGCATGGTGTAGCCCAGAGCACCGCTCGTACGCGGCACGATGGTGATCTTCGTAACCGGCGCAGAACCCTTCTGGCGGGCGGCAACGATGGCATGGCCGATCTCGTGATAGGACACGACCTGTTTCTCGTGATCGGACAGCACCGTGGACTTACGCTGCTGGCCGGCGATGACGACCTCCACCGACTCCTCGAAGTCGTCCTGGGTTGCACGCTTGCGACCCTCGCGAACGGCGCGCAGGGCGCCCTCGTTGATGATATTGGCCAGGTCGGCGCCCGAGGCTCCGGGCGTGGCGCGGGCAATCGCGGTCAGATCGATCGGCGGCTCGGTCTTCACACTCTTGGCGTGAAGCTCGAGGATGTTCTTGCGGCCGGTCAGGTCGGGCAGCTCAACGGGGATGCGGCGGTCAAAACGACCGGGGCGCAGCAGAGCGGGATCGAGGCTGTCAGGACGGTTGGTGGCAGCGAGGACGACGATACCCTTGTGGTTGTCGAAGCCATCCATCTCGGTCAGCAGCTGGTTGAGCGTTTGCTCACGCTCGTCGTTGCCGCTAAAGCCGCCACCGTCACGCTTTTTGCCGATGGTATCAATCTCATCGATAAATACGATACAGGGGGCCTTTTCCTTAGCCTGCTTAAACAGGTCGCGCACCTTGGCGGCGCCACGGCCGACGAACATCTCGACGAACTCAGAGCCCGAAATGCTAAAGAACGGTACGCCCGCCTCGCCGGCAACAGCCTTGGCAAGCAGGGTCTTACCAGTGCCAGGAGGGCCCACGAGAAGAGCACCGCGCGGCAGCTTGGCGCCGATTTCCTCATAGCGCTGCGGCTTCTCCAGAAAGTCGACGACCTCCTTCAGGGATTCCTTGGCCTCTTCCTGACCAGCAACATCCTTAAAGGTCACGCCAACATCCTTGGAGGCGATAACGCGCGCACCGGACTTACCCAGACCGCCGCCGCCAAAGCCGCCGCCACCAAAATTCATGGACGGGCCGTCATCGCCCATGGCCTTCTTCATACGGCGGTTGAGCCACCAGCCGATGAGGAAGAAAATCGCCATGGGAAGGACGAGCGTGAGCAAGTAGTAAGTCATCAGGCCCGAGTTCTTATCGGGAACCACCGACTCCAGCGAGGCGCCGGCCTCGAGCACGCGATCGGTAAAGCCCGTGTCACTCGGCACGCCGGTCGTCTTGTAGGCGATGTTCTCGTCCTCGCCCTTCTTGGTGTAATAAATCGAGTAATCGTCCGTGTTGTACTCGACCTTGTCGACACTCTTCTTATCGAGCGCTTTGACAAACGTCGAATAATCGGTCTTCGTAATCTGCTGCGTGTGACCGATGTTGGGGAACAGAACGGTCGAGAGCACGAGGTAGACGACGAAGGCGATGAGCACGTAGAGGATCATATTCCGTCTACGTTTGTTGTCATCCATCTCCATCTGCTTGAACTCCATCTACTGGGGTTGATAATGCTAACTAGAATACCCAACCCGGCCGGCGATAAACCGACGCCGGGCACGAAAGAATAGAGATGGCATCACTCGAAGTCGGCAAGGTTCAGATCTATACGGGCGACGGCAAGGGCAAGACGACGGCTGCGCTGGGGCTCGCGCTGCGCGCCACGGGCTATGGACTTAACGTGCTCATGCTTCAGTTTGCCAAGAAGCTGCACTGCGCCGAGCATGATGCGGCACCACGCCTAGGGCTACGAATTGTACAGGCCGACCGCGACACGCCCGAGGCTTGCGCCGCACAGATCATGGAGCTCGCACGCAAGCAGATCTCACAGGTCGACGTTCTGATTTTGGACGAACTCGGCGAGGCCATGCGCCGCGGCTTCGTGACGCGCGAGGATGTCGAGGAACTGATCGCGATGAAACCCGACACCACAGAGCTCATACTGACCGGCCGCGGCCTGCTGCCCATCGCGGACCTCGCCGACCTGGTCACCGAAATGCGCCCCGTCAAACACTACTTCGACGAAGGCCTCCTGGCCCGCCAAGGCATCGAATACTAATTGATCCGAAGGGGACGAAGGGAAACGGATCATCGACATCACGACGGAGAGCAATGAGCCGTTTTCCTCCGTCCCCCCAGGGATCATTAGGCAGTGGCGCGGCCTAGCCAGTTGCCGCTGTGGTGGTAGATGGTGAACATCGTGGCGGTAGTTACCCAGGTTACGGGGTAGACCAGCAGCAGATGCTCGAGCGAGGGGTCGAGCGGCATAATCGCGAACACCCACGCCACGCGGAGCACGACCGTGCCGAATATCGTGAGCATCATAGGCTGGAAGCTCACGCCAGCGCCACGGATGGAGCCGGACGCGTTTTCGATAATCGAGAAGATCGCGTAGAACGGCGCGATGAAATGAAGAATCGTCGTGGTGTAGGCCGAAATTGCGACATCGTCGATAAACAGACGCGAAAGCGGGCCCGAGAATACCAGCAGCACGGCAGACAGGCCACCGATAAGCACAAACGACAGCACGAGCGACGTGTGGTATCCCTTTCGCATGCGATCGTAATTGCGCGCACCAAAGTTCTGCGCCGAGAACGTAGTAATCGACACACCAAGCGCCTCGGTCACCATCCAGATAATGCCGTCCAGGCGACCGGAAAGACCCCAAGCGGTCGTAACATCGGCTCCAAACGAGTTGACCGACACCTGAATCAAAACGTTGGAGATCGAATACGCCGCAGACTGAACGCCCAGCGGCAAACCGCACGAAAGCATGCTCTTGCAAATGCCGCGATCGATACCGAGTTTGGATAGCGACAACCGCCACGCCCCCGGAGCGCGCATCATGCGGATCACAATCATCGTGGCATTGGTGCAGATAGTCAGCGCCACCGCGATGCCGCAGCCCAGCGCTTCCATGTGCAGCACGGCGACAAAGAGAATGTCGAGCGCCACGTTGACGAAGCAGCCGGAGGCAATAATGACCGCCGGACCGCGCGTGTCGCCCACGGCGCGCAACAACGCCGTCCCCATATTGAACAGCAGCGCCGCAAACATGGCGGCAAAGTAGCAACGGGCATACGCCACACCCTCGGCCAGCAGCTCATGCGGTGTATTCATCAGCACAAGCATCGGCTCGACAAACACCATGCCCAGAATGGAAATGACAATGCCGCCCACCAGCGCGAGCGTCATGGCCGTATGGACCGATCGGCTCAAGCGCTCGTCATCGTGCTGACCAAAAAACTGGCCGGTAATAACGGCACATCCAGCACCAACACCGACGCAAAAACCAATGCAGAGCTCCGTAAGCACCATCGTGGCCTGAATGCCACCCAGCGCGAGCTTGCCGCCAAACTGACCGACGATATAGGTACCGATAAGCGTGTATGCCTGCTGAAAGAACGAACTAAAGAAGATGGGGACGCACAGCGACAGCAGCTGCTGCCAAATAACGCCCTGCGTTACATCGATAGCCGTAGATTTCTTAGCCACACGCCCTCCCCACCAGCGTACGTCAAACAACAAAACGGCACTTTAAAACGAAAGCCAAAACCAGCTTAGCACCGACCGACGTCGGCCGAAACGTCCCGAACCAGAGCCCGGTGCGAAATATTTGCCTAGTGATACAGCCCCGGCTGGTAGTGGTACTCGTTGCTCACATGCGGGCACAGTTGCCAAAAGGCGACGGCACTCGCAGCGGCAACGTTGAGTGAATCGACCCCGTGCGCCATCGGAATGCGCGCGGCTCGGTCGCAGCCGGCAATGGTCTTGGTGCCCAAGCCGGCACCCTCGGTACCCATAAAGATCGCTAGGCGGTCAATCTCCTGCAGCACGGGATCGTCCAGCGACACCGAATCATCCGTCAACGCCATGGCGGCACACGAAAAGCCGGCATCGTGCAGCGCCGCCAGCCCATCATGCGGCCATACGCGCGCCTCGCTGCCAATGCGCGTCCAGGGCACCTGGAACACCGTGCCCATGCTCACGCGGGCCGAGCGACGGTACAGCGGGTCACAGCAAGTGGGGCTCACCAAAATGCCATCGACGTTCAGCGCAGCCGCCGAGCGGAAAATCGCGCCGACATTGGTGTGGTCGACAATGCCCTCGAGCACGCACACGCGCACCGGGCGCTCACCCGCCGCCTCGACGACGCCACTCAAGAACTCGGCTACCGGAATCTGGCGTGGACGACGGAATGCCGCGAGCGCACCGCGCGTCACGTTAAAACCCGTCAGACGCTCCATAAGCTCCATCGAGGCAACGAACACGGGAACCGGACCCGCGCCCTCGCGTACCGCCAGGCGCTCAAACAGCGGCATCATCTGGTCGAGCCAGCGCTCGCCCAAAAGAAAGCTCGCCGGCTCGTATCCGGCGCGAACCGCACGTTCGATGACCTTGGCACTCTCGGCGATAAAAATGCCCTTCTGCGGCTCCAGCACGCAGCGCAGCTCACGCTCGGTCAGTCGCACGTAGGCATCAAGCCGCTCGTCCTCGAGCGAATCGATTCGCAGCACCTCAACGGCATCAGTCATAGCAGCCAGCCCGCACCTTTCTTTACAGCACATCTATACCAAACGAGGCGACGCTAAGCGCCGCCCCATGCATTCAAACAATCCGATGATACCGTTCACGCCGGACGATTTACGCCTCAACGCGACGATACGTTACGAACTCATAATCGACACCCTCGTCGCCCTCGCCCGCGGCAATCGTGGCAACCCCTTCGCGCCGCGCAACTTCCCACGCGGGATCGGCGTCCAAGTCGGGAAAGTACGTGTCCACGGGATGGACGCAGTGGTTATGCGTGACCTCGGCCTCCACGCAGTACGGCAAAAACTGCCGATAGACATCGCCGCCGCCGATCACCCAGGCAACGGGCTCATCGGCAACCGCGGCGAGCGCCTCGCCGATACTATGCACCACGTCGACACCTTCGGGCGAAAAATCCTCGTCGCGCGTGAGCACGATATTGCGGCGGTTCTTAAGCGGCCGTGCGCCGGGAAAACTCAGCAGGGTCTTGCGCCCCATAATAACCGGGCAACCTTTGGTGCACGCCACAAAATGACGCATGTCGGCACGGTTGGACACCACCATGTCGCCCTCGCACCCAATACCCCAGTCATCGCACACGGCGACAATGGCAGAAAGCTTACACGTCATGCGCGTCACCTACACCGCAATGGGAATGTTCTTGACCTGCGGGCCGTGCTCATAGCCCTCGACAATCAGGTCGTCGGTCGTAAACGCATAGAAGTCATGCACATCAGGGTTAAGCGTTACCTTAGGCGCGGCAAACTGCGGACGCTCGATAAGCTCGCGGACGATATCGACATGGCGGTCGTAAATGTGGGCATCGGCAATCACATGCAGCAACTCGCCGGGAATCATATCGACCGACTGCGCGACCATCATCAGCAAAATGGCGTACTGGCACACATTCCAGTTGTTCGCAGCCAAAATGTCCTGGCTGCGCTGGTTGAGAATCATGTTGAGCGTCGGTTTATCATCCTGCGGGCGCTGCGTCACGTTATACGTCACGCTGTAGGCGCACGGATACAGGTGCATCTCGGACAGGTCGCTAAACACGTAGGTATTCGTCATAATGCGGCGGCTGTACGGCGTGTTCTTGAGGTCGTACAGCACACGGTCCATCTGATCGAAGTCACCCTCGGCATAATGGCTCTTCTGCCCAATCTGATACCCGTAGGCCTTGCCGATGGAGCCGGTCTCGTCGGCCCACTCATCCCAAATATGGCTGTTGAGGTCATGCACGTTATTGGACTTCTTTTGATAGATCCATAGGATCTCATCCATGGCAGATTTGAGGGCCGTACGACGCAGGGTAAGCGCCGGAAACTCCTCACGCAGGTCGTAGCGTGCCGTGACGCCAAAGTTTTTAATGGTATAGGCAGGGGTGCCGTCCTCCCACACCGGGCGGACCTTTTGGCCCTCGGTGGTGGTGCCATGGTCCAGAATATCGCGGCACATGGCTACAAACTGTTGATCAGCCTTGCTCATTGACCCTCCTGTCAGTCGCCTATAAGCGAGATTCATTGTAGCCCAGGCGCAAGCGGCCCCACAGCCCTAACATAAGCCCTCATTTTCTGACATATGCCAGAAATTCCTTGCGTAAATCCGCACGGTCGTTATTCTATTGTTGACATATGTCAGATATGGAGAGTGTATGGCAGGAAGACGTGAAAAATTGCGCCGCGTCGGGATCATCCCCGAATATCGCGGTTTTACCCCCGATGGCCTTGCCAGCGGAGAGGCCATCGACATGACGGTCGACGAACTCGAGGTCCTGCGGCTATGCGACCTGGAAGGCCTCAATCAGGAGGCCGTCGCAAAGCACATGGGCATCGCGCGCGCCACGGTGGCGGCTATTTGCAGCCGAGCGCATCGCAAGGTGGCAAACGCGTTGGTCAATGGTCGGGCGCTCATCATCGAAGGCGGCAATATCGCGTACTCCCCCATCACCACGACAACGGCCGCATGGCCAGCAAAGGGGGTCGGCACCATGAGGGTGGCAACCACGTACGACAATGGCAACATCTTTATGCACTTTGGCCGCAGCGAGCAGTTCAAGATCTACGACGTTCAGGACGGCAAGGTGCTCAACGAGCAGGTCGTGGGCACCGGCGGCACCGGCCACGGCGCACTTGCGGGCCTGCTCGCCAACGGCGGCGTGGACACGCTCATCTGCGGCGGCATCGGCGGAGGCGCTATCAACGCGCTTGCCCAAGCCGGCATCACGGTATACGCAGGTGCCCAGGGCAGCTGCGACGCTTGCGTCGAGGCCCTTATCGCCGGCACGCTCGCACAGAACGGCGAGGCCACGTGCGGCTGCCACAGCCACGACCACGAGCACACCCATGAGCATGGCGGGTCCTGCGGCTGCCACGGCCACCACGACCACGAAGGCCATGAGGGCTGCGGCTGCCACTAACGGCACGGCACCGCGAGCTCGGGACGCGAAGCCGAACGCAACCCAACAATCAAAGCCAACAACAAAGGCCACCCGGTAGCTTCCGAGTGGCCTTTGCCATATCAAGCTGGAATTACAGCTCTATTTCTTATTACGCATCTGCGCTTCCATCTGGCGCAGCAGCTCCATATCGGACTTGGGACCGCCCGTACCTAGGCCGCCCATGCCGCCCAGACCCATAGCGTCCAGGCCAGGGATATTGGGCATGCGCATCTTCTTGCCCTTCTTTCCCTTTTTGCCCTTTTTGCCGCCGGCCTGCGCCTGATTGGCCATCGTGCGCATGCGGCCCATCATCTTATTCATCTCGCCCCACTGCTTCATAAGGCTGTTGACCTCGGTGGGGGTTACGCCGGCACCCTTGGCAATGCGGGCGCGGCGCTGGCCGTTGATGATGGAGGGACGCAGGCGCTCCTCCTTGGTCATCGACATGATGATGGCCTCGTTCTTATCGAAGATGCCCTCGTCCAGGTTGCCGCCCATCTGGTTGAGTGCACGCTGACCACCGGGGAGCATGCCCAGGATACCCTTCATACCGCCCATCTTTTTGACGGCTTTCATCTGGTCGAGCATGTCGTTCATGGTAAAGCCCTCGCGCAGCATGCGCTCGGCAGCCTCGAGCTGCTCTGCATCGGCGGCCTCCTGGGCCTTCTCGATGATGCCGACGACATCGCCCATGCCCAAGATGCGCTTGGCCATGCGATCGGGATAGAAGGGCTCAAGCGAATCGGGTTTCTCGCCCATGCTCACGAACTTGATGGGCTTGCCGGTCACCTGACGTACCGAAAGTGCGCCACCGCCACGGGCGTCACCGTCGAGCTTGGAGATGATCACGCCGTCAAAGTCGGTGCGATCGGCAAAGGTCGAGACGACGTTGACGATGTCCTGGCCGGTCATGGCGTCGACGACCATCAGCACCTGGTCGGGCTTGACGGCCTTCTTGATGTCAACGGCCTCCTGCATCATCTGCTCGTCGATCTGAAGACGACCGGCGGTATCGACGATGACCACGTCACGCAGGTGGTCGACGGCCTCCTGGATGGCACCCTTGGCAATGTCGACCGGGTGCGCACCGTCGCCGCGGAAGACCGGTACGCCAATCTCGCCACCGAGCGTGGCCAGCTGGTCGGCAGCGGCGGGACGGTAGACGTCGCACGCTGCGAGCAACGGCGAGCGGCCCTGCTTCTTGAGCAGGTAGGCAAGCTTTACGGCTGCCGTGGTCTTACCGGAGCCCTGCAGGCCCACGAGCATAATGACATTGGGAATGCGGTTGCTAAAGACGAGCTTGCTCTCGGTTGAGCCGAGCATCTCGGTGAGCTCGTCGAGCACGATCTTGACGACGTTTTGCGCCGGCGACAACGACTCCATGACCTCGGCGGTCATGCAGCGCTCCTTGGTCTTGGCGACGAACTCCTTGACAACCTTAAAGTTGACGTCGGCCTCGAGCAACGCCATGCGAATGTCGCGCATGGCCGAGGTGATGTCGGCCTCGGTCAGCTTACCCTTGCCACGCAGGCGGTCAAATGTGTCATTGAGGCGATCGCTCAGAGAATCAAACACTAGTCACTCCTTAGTTGGACTCGCCCACCAGGGCGCGGCAGAAATCTTTGGCGTTAAACTCCTGCAGGTCATCGACCTGCTCGCCCACGCCGATGCGCAGGATCGGGAGCTTGAGCTTCTCGGCCACGGCCATGGCGATACCGCCCTTAGCCGTGCCGTCCAGCTTAGTCATGATAATACCGTCCAGGCCCAGCGCCTCGTTAAACTCGAGCGCCTGGTTCAGACCGTTCTGGCCGGTGGCGGCATCGATCACAAGCACGACCGAGACCGGCATGGGACCGGCGGCCATATTGGCGGCGCGCTTACGCGTCACGTTGACCACCTTGGCGAGCTCGCGCATGAGCTCGGGGCTCGTATGCAGACGACCGGCGGTGTCGATAAGCACCAGGTCGCTGCCGCGCCTGTCGGCCTCGTCGAGCACGTCGTAACAAACGCTCGCCGGGTCGGAGCCGCGGTCGCGCTTGATGACGGGAACACCGGCGCGCTGGCCCCACACATCGAGCTGCTCGATGGCGGCGGCGCGGAAGGTATCGGCCGAACCGATCACGACATTCTTGCCGCGGGAAGCCATGGCGCTCGCAATCTTGCCGACCGTCGTGGTCTTGCCGGCACCGTTGATGCCCACAAACAGCACGCAGCTCGGCGTATCGGAGAACGGATCGCGCTCGATGGGCACAAAGTGCTGCTCAAGCTGCTCGGCCAGAGCGCGACGAAGCTGCGGTGCGGTCTTGAGGTTCTTCTTGGCTGCGGCATCGCGCAGGTCATCGGAGACCTGAATAGCGACCTCGGCACCCATGTCACCCATAACGAGGGTGTCCTCAAGGTCCTCCCAAAAGTCCTCGTCGACCTCGCCGCCAAAGTAGAAGACCTCGTTGAGGGCCTCGCGGCTGCGCTCAAGTCCGCGCGAGAGAGCGTCAAAGAATCCCATTATGCATTCACGACCTTTCCGGTTTCGCGATCGAGTTTTTGCGAGACGACGCGACTGACGCCGTCGGCTTGCATCGAGACACCGTAGAGAACGTCAGCATCCTCCATAGTACGGCGCTGATGCGAGATTACCAAGAGCTGCGTATCGGAACGCAGCACATCGAGGGCGCCGATGAGCTTGGACAGGTTGGCGTCGTCGAGCGCGGCCTCGACCTCGTCCAGCACATAGAACGGCACCGTGCGCGTGCGATACACGGCAAAGAGCAGGGCGAGCGCCGTCAGGCTCTTCTCGCCACCCGACATGAGCATCATCTTGGTGATGCGCTTGCCGCGCGGCTGCGCCACGACCTCGATACCCGTCTCGGCCGGATGCTCGGGATCGGTCATCTCCAGATGAGCCTGGCCACCCGGGAACAGCATAGCGAAGATCTCGCGGAAGTTCGCGTCGACCTTCTCAAACGTCACCAGAAACGCCTTGCGCATCTTGCGATCAATGGCCACCGTGATCTTGGTGAGCGCCTTACGCGCGCTCTCCAGATCGGCCAGCTGCTCCTCGATGTAGTCAGCGCGGCGCTTGAGCTGCTCGTACTCCTCCATGGCAACTTGGTTCACGGGACCAAGGTTGTTGATCTGGCGCACAAGCTGGTTGAGCTCGCGCTCGGCGGCGTCGCGGTCCGTGGGCGCAGGAAGCATAAGCGCTTCCTCGAGTACCGTGTTGCCATCGGCGGTAATGGCCTTAATGGCGGCCTCTACCTGCACCTCGAGCTTGCCACGCGCGACCTTAAATTCGTTTTGCGTGGCGGTGGCGGTATCGACCTTCTCCTTAGCGCGGGCAACCTCTGCCTTGGCATCCTCGATGGTCTTCTTGAGCGAAGCGGAGTCCGCCTCCTCCAGAGAGGCCTGGTCACGCAGACGCGCTGCCCAATCCGACGCGCGCTCCAGCAGGGCCGAATAGCGCTCGTGCATGGGATCGACGCGAAGGCGCAGCAGCTCGAGCGAGCGCGAGGCCTGACGAGTCCCGCGGATACGACGATCGATACCCTCCAGACGATGCTCAAGATCGGGCACGCGGCCCCTCAGCGAACGAAGGCGCTCGCTCGTCTGAGCAAGGCGCACCTTAGCGTCGGCGAGCTTGCCGGCGGCCTCGGAATCGTCACGGCGAACGCGGTCGAGTTCGTCGTTGGCTTCGGCAATCTGAAGGCCAAGATCGCTTGCCTGCGCTCGGGCCTCGTCACGCGAGCGGGTGAGCTCGTCCACGCGCGGACGCGCAGCGCGAACGGCCTCGGCGGCCTGCTCGCGGCGCTTGGAGATGCGCACGCGCTCGACCTCGGCGTTGTTGGCGCTTTGCTCCAGGCGGCCAATCTCGGAGAGCAGCGAGCGGCGCTCGCCCTCAAGACGGGCGATCTCGCCGGCGGCATCGCCCTCAGCGGCACGCGCCTCTTCGACGGCCGCATTGGCCTCGACGACCTGATCCGACACATGATCAAACACAGCAGCCAGATCGGGTTCCAGACCCTCCAGCTCGCGAATGCGACGCTTGCGCTCCAAAGCACCCGAAGCCTCGCCGGCGTCGAGCCCCACACGCACCAGGCCGCCGCAGGCGACGCGGGCGCCATCGGGGGTCACGTAAGTCACGCCGTCAACGACCGGCGCCGACAGCGCAGCCGCCAAGTCGTCGACAACGTAATAGCCGCCGAGCAGCGCCTCGACAACCGGGCCATAGCCGGCGCGTACGGACAGGCGATCGACCAGGCGGGAACCGGCAGCGCCCTTAGCGGCAGCAGAGGCGCTCACACCGCGCGCGACCAGCAGCGCCTCGCCCGAGGCCTTCTTCTGGTCCAGAGCGGCACGACCGGCACGCTCAAGCGCGGACGCATCGTCGAACAGCAGCGCATCGATATCACCGGCGAGCAATTGCTCAACCAGGCCCTCAAGCTCACGCGGGGCCTCGAGCACGTCGCCCAGACGACCCGAGACATCGTCGCCCAGCGCACCCATCAGACGGCTCACCAGCGGCGAGCTGTCAGCCATGCGGGCATCGAGCTTCTTTTGGCTGGCAAGCTCCGAGCGCACCTCGGACAGTTTGTTGCGCGCCTCGCTCTCGCGGGCACGCAGGTCCTTAAGGGCTGCACGGGCGACCTCGGTAGCCTCGCGAGCATCAAACTGAGCTTGACGGGCCTGATCAAGTGCACTGTCGAGCTCCTCGGCGCGGTCGCGACGGCTCTCGAGTGAGGCCGTGACTTCCTCGAGCTGCTCGTCGATCTGCTCCAGGCGTGAGGCGTACATGTTGTCCTCGACCTCGGCGTTGCTCAGCGAGTCCTTCACCTTGGCGAGTTCGAGCGCCGCGTTATCGGCCACACGCTGCACATCGCGTTGCTCACGCGTAAGCTGCGAAATCTGATTGTCGAGCGCAACGCGACGCTCGTGGAGCTCGGCGGCGGCAGGTCCGGCGGCGTCAACGTCCTCCTGGGCCTGCATGTGCGCGCCGGTCACTTCCTCAAGCTGCGCACGTGCATCCTCGAGCTCCTCTACCACGCGACGACGCTGATGCTCGGAGCTCGAAATCTGCCCGCGCATGTCGGACAGGCGCGACACCATGTTGTGGCCCTTTTCCTCGAGCAGACGCATATCGGAGTTAATGCGACCGACCACATCTTGCATATGGCGGCGCTGCTCGCCCAGATCGCCCACAAACAGGCCCTTTTCCTCGAGCATGACCTGGAGCTTCTCGAGCTCGCGCTCCTTTTCGCCCATGCGGTACTGCGCAAGCTCCAGCTCGGCGGCGCCTTCCTTGGAGCGGCTCTCCAGGTCGTTCCACTGCGACTGCAGCGAACGCAGCTCGTCGACGGCTAGCATCTGCGTAAGCTCGTTCGCGCGCGAGGACAGCTCTTTGTACTTGCGCGCACGATCGACCTGACGCTCCAGCGGTCGCAGCTGACGGGCAATTTCCTTATTGATGTCGCGGGCACGCGTCAGGTGCTCGTCCATCGACTTAATCTTTTTGAGCGCACGCTCCTTGCGGCGCTTGTGCTTGGAGATGCCGGCGGCCTCCTCGATGAGGGCGCGGCGCTCCTCGGGGCGGCTCTGCAAAATGGCGTCGAGCTTGCCCTGGCTGATGATGGAATGCGTATCCTTGCCCAAGCCCGAATCGTGCAGGATGTCCTGAATGTCCATCAGGCGGCACGGACTCGAGTTGATGAGGTACTCGCTTTCGCCCGAGCGATACATACGACGGGTGATGGCGACCTCGTCAAAGTCGACGGGCAGCATATGGTCCGAGTTATCGAGCACCAGCGTGACCTCGGCGACACCCACCGGCTTGCGCGCTGACGAGCCCGAGAAGATGACATCCTCCATGGCCTGGCCGCGCAGCTGCTTGGCGCTCTGCTCGCCCAGGACCCACAGAATCGAGTCAGAGATGTTCGATTTTCCCGAGCCGTTGGGGCCGACGATGACGGTCAGGCCCGGCTCAAACGTCATATGGGCGCGGTCGGCAAACGACTTGAACCCTTTGAGCGTGAGGGACTTGAGATACACGGTTCCTCGCTTAAACAGGCTTCTTGTTGAGAATCACGCCGTTGGTGGTGTAGCCCATGCGGTCAAGTGCCTCGAGTGCAGCGGCTCCCTCGGCTTCCTTCTTTGAGGAGCCGGAGCCGCGACCCTGGCGAATACCGTCGATGAGCACCACAGCGGTAAAGGTGGGCGCATGCGCGGGGCCCTCGGAGCCGACCAGCTTATACGCGGGAGGCTCATGGCCGTCTGCCTGCACGCACTCCTGCAAGAACGACTTGGGGTTCGCAGGGTGCTCGGCACGCTCGGAGGCCAGGTGCGGTTTGAGCGTACGATGGATAAAGTCCGCCGCAACATCCCAGCCGGCATCCAGGTACAGCGCACCCACGAGCGACTCGTAGACGTTCTCGAGCGCCGAGTGCAGGCCGCGCGCGCCGGTACCGGTCTCGGAGGCACCAAATATGATGATGTCGTCGATGCCCAGCTCATGCGACACCTCGGATAGCGTAGCGCCCGAGACAAGCGACACCTTCAGGCGCGTGAGCTTGCCCTCGTCAAACTCCGGATAGGACTCAAAGAGCGAACGGGCGACGACGGCGCCCAAAATGGAATCGCCCAAGAACTCAAGGCGCTCATAGCTGGCAGAAACCGGCTGGCCCTCGACTGCCGAGGGATGCGTAAGCGCCGCGCGCAGAAGCACCTTATTATTGAACTCGTGGCCCAGGATTTCCTGGGCACGCGTAAGTCGTTCAGACAAAGCCAAGACCTAGGCCTCCCTGGCGTTTTCGATCGCGTCGACGGCGTCGGCGACAGAGTTGAGCGAGAGCAGAGTCTCGTCATCGATCTCGAGGTTGAACTCGTCCTCGATAGCCGTAACCAGCTGCAGGCGCTCGAGCGAGTTGGCATCGAGATCGTCAAAGGTGGTCTCATCGCTAATTTCGGCAACATCGACGCCCAGAACGTCAGCAGCGACCTCGGCGATCTTGTCGAAGATTTCGGAGCGGTCCATAGCGCTTCCTCTCATAGTGCATGAATACCAAAAGAATGGTACCGCCCGGGCGGTACCAAGACACGGTTCTGATTCTACCCCACGAAGCAGGCCGCGAGGCACATAACAGCGCTCTAACTCGCTCTTACAAAACGATGCCGTCCATGGAGTTGGCGACGTTCTCGACCAGCCCCGCGCGCACGGCTTCGGCCGCCGCGAGCGTACCGTTTTTAACAGCATCGACCGAGGTGGCGCCATGGCCGATTAGGACCACGCCACGCAGGCCCAAAAGAATCGCGCCGCCCTTGGCATCACCAGAGAGCTTAGCCTTAATCCCGCGCATCTGCTTTTTGATGAGCAGCGCGGCGATCTTGGTGCCGAGCGAGGCCATAAAGGCGCCCTTGAGCTCCTGCAGCAAAAACTTGGCAGCGCCCTCGGTGGCCTTGAGCGCAATATTGCCCGACATGCCGTCGGCAACGACGACATCGAAATTGCCCGAGGTGAGGTCGGTGCCTTCGCAGTTGCCCACAAAGCCGGGAACGGCGGCTTTCATGGCCGGGAAGCAGGCCTTGGTAAAGTTGGAACCCTTCTCGTCCTCGGTGCCATTGGCAAGCAGGCCCACGCGGGGATGCTCGATGCCCAGGACAACGCGGGCATAGGCGCTACCCATCTGGGCAAAACGCACCATGTCGTCGACCTCGACATCGGGGTTGGCGCCCATATCGCACAGCACCGTCAGACCGCCGGCGCGATTGGGCAGCGCATTGGTCAGACAGGGGCGCACCGGCTGCTTCTTGCCTTCGGCCATATATCTAAACGGTGTGACGTAGGCGGTCGCGGCAGCGGTCATGGCGCCGGTGGAGCCGGCGGAGAAAAACGCGTCCGCGTTGCCCTTTTTGATGGCGCGGCAGGCAAGCACGATCGAGGACTTGCGCTTGGTCATCACGGCGCGAATGGGATCGTCATCCATGGCGATAACGTCGGGTGCCTCAAGGGCCTCAACACGTGCATGGGAAGCAGCAAAGGGATTGACGATTTCAGCGGGGCCAGCTGCCAAGACCTCGATATCGGGATCGGCGGCAAGTGCAGCCTCGATACCATCGAGAACAACCTGAGGTTTCTCGTCTCCACCCACAACGTCTACACAAACGCGAACGTTACTCATATACATGCTCCTTATACAAAAATGGCCGACTCATTGAGCCGGCCATTGTGGTTCCATTTGGAACGGCATCGCATCCAGAGTATACCGTTACTCGGTAACGATAACCTCGCGGTCCTTGTAGAAACCGCAGCTGGGGCACACGTGGTGCGGAAGCTTAACAGCGCCGCAACGGGGGCATGTGGACTGAGCCGCAGCCGAGATCTTCATGTTGGCGGAACGACGGGTGTGAGTGCGGATACGACCCTGCTTTTGTTTAGGTACGGGCATAGTGACCTTCCTTATGAACTATCCAGTGTGGCGATTACGCGCAAGTAGCGATACTACCACAGTTTTACTCATCGAGCTTGAGATTCTTCAATGCTGCAAATGGATTTTCCGTGGCAGCGGCCCATTCTGCCTCTGCCTGGGCGGCGCAATCGCATTGCTCGACGTTGAGATTGCAACCGCAAGTGGGACACAGACCGCGGCAATCGGGCTTGCAGAGCACCACAAACGGCGTGTCCATAACGACCGCGTCATTGATGGGCTCACCTAGATCGACGATGCGGTCCTCACCCAGGAGCTCGTAGCCGTCCTCGTAGGCCTCGGGATCCTCGGGCTCCTCGAAGAGGTAGAACTCCTCGATCTCGCCGGCGATATCAAACGAGGCAGGTTCCAGGCAACGGTCGCACTCGCCGATGGCGTGCGCGCGGACCATGCCCGTGAGCAAGACACCGGTACCGGCATTGGTAAAGACAACGTCGTAGTCGATGCCGTCCTGTAGCTGGTACTCCTTCTCGCCCACCGTGTAGGTGGCAACATCGACCTTGCCGGTCAGCGGATACGAATCACCAGGAAACTCGAGCTGCTCGGAAAGATCGACGGTAACGCTCGGGAACTCAGCCATTACCACTGACCATTCTGTTGGGCGGCACCCTCGTTGAGCTGCTGACGGCAACGGGTAACGGTGCCGGTCAGGCTCTTGAGGTTCTCCTCCAGGTGCGTAAAGACCTGCTCTGCGTAGTCCTCGGCAGCATAACGCGTCTCGCGCTCGTACTGCTGGGCACGATCGCGGATGTCGTCGGCCTGCTGCTGGGCTAAGCGGACGATCTCCTGCTCACCGGCAATGGTGAGGGCCTGCTGCTGAGCGTCGGCGATGATGGAATCGGCCTGAGCGGCGGCGGAAGCCATAAGCTCCTCGCGCTCCTTAAGGATACGGCGGGACTTCTGCCACTCCTCGGGATAGCTCATGCGGATCTCGTCGAGGATGTTGAAGAACACGTCGGCGTCGATGACCTTGAACTGAGCGTTCTTGCCGAAAGGCGGCTTGGCTTCCTCGATCAGCCCTTCGAGCTCATCGACCAAGCTGACGATCCTATCGCCAGGAAAATTCTCGCCCGGCATCCGGTCTCCTTTCATAGGTAACATATCATCGTGCTAGTTTACCACATGCCACCAGGCAATAAAAAACGTCACGAAAAGCGATGTCTGAGCGCTTCGACCACGTTGGGCGGGACAAACGTCGATACATCGCTGCCGAGTGAGGCGATCTGGCGAACGACCGAGCTCGAGATATAGCCGTACTGCGGCGCACTCATGACAAAGATGGACTCCAGCTCGTTATCCAAGCGATAGTTGAGATCTGCCTGCTGCAGCTCGTACTCAAAGTCAGTCATGGCGCGCAGGCCCTTGACCACGGCCCCCGCCCCCTGCTCGCGAGCGAAGTCGACCAAGAGGCCGGTAAAGGGCAGGACCTCGACGCCGTCGATATCACCGAGCGCCTCGCGGGCCAGCGCCACGCGCTCATCGAGCATAAACGTGGTGCCCACACCGTTTTTACCCTGCGACTCGGCAACAGCGACGATCACGCTGGGAAAGATACGGCGGGCGCGGCGGATGACGTCGATATGGCCAAATGTGATGGGATCGAAGGTGCCCGGGACGATCACGCGGTTGATGGTGTCATTCATGGACGTCCTCCTGAAACGTCGTGGCATCGTTGTTGTCGGCATCTGCGCCGGCGCTATCGCCCTCACCATCATCCTCGCCGTTGCCAACCCAACAAAGCAGGTCGACCGAGGTAATGCCGTAGCGCTTCTCGCGCACGATCTCAAAGCCTGCCGGATGCGCGCCCACATCGGCGGCGGCATGCTCAAACAGGGCATAAGCGCCAGGTGCAAGCAAACCCTGCTGAGCCAGGTTCTGCAGCAGCACCTCGACCGGCTCGGCGCCAAAAGCATAGGGCGGGTCGAGCAGGACCAGATCAAAGGGGCCGCCCGGCACACGACCGCGCGAGGCGCTCGCCAGCATGTCGCCCGAGACCACGCGCCAACGCGCACGGTCACGACAGAGCGACTCGATATTCTTGGTAATGAGCCGCGCGGCATTCCGATCGATCTCGAACGTCGTGAGTGAGCGGGCACCACGTGAGAGCATCTCTAACCCTAAGGCACCGGAGCCGCCAAAGGCGTCCAGCACGCGGACCTCATCCAGATCGAAGTCGAATGCCGACATGACCATAGATGCGCATGCCTCGCGCACGCGATCGGTCGTGGGGCGGGTGACATCGCGACCACGGGGCTCCTCGATCTTACGACCGCGCCATTCGCCGCCGATGATTCTCATCCTCCGCTGACCTCCTTAAAAATGTGTCGATATCGCATGGCGACCGCATCGCGCAGGGGGCGCGTCGCCACGGAGTCAAGTTTGCAAGCATACCGCAAGAGCTCGACCGCGTCCAAATGGGCCCACTCGATCAGCTCCTCGTCGGCATCCAGGTCGACAAAGCGCAGGGTCACTCCGCCATGCTGGCGGTACCCCAGGATTTCGCCCTCGTGGCGCAGACGCAGGTCCATCTGGGCGAGCGTAAAGCCATCCGAGGTCTTCTCGAGCGATTGCAGGCGATCTTGTGCTGCCGAAGCGCCGCCGTTGCCCTTGGAGTGCGTCATGACCAGGCACGTGCCCGACACGCTGCCACGGCCCACGCGACCGCGCAGCTGGTGCAGAGCAGCCAAACCAAAGCGCTCCCCGTTCTCGATGACCATGACGGTGGCGTTAGGCACGTCGACGCCCACCTCAACCACCGTAGTCGAGACGAGCACGTCGATCTCGCCGCGCTTGAAGGCATCGATAACCTGGTCCTTCTCCCCCGCTGGCATGCGGCCGTGAAGGCGCTCGATGGCAAGACCCGGCAATGCCAGACGCAGGCGATCGAGCTCGGTCGCCGTATCGTGCAGCGGCACGGGGACCGTCACGCGGCCCTCGTCGTCGCGGGCGATACCGGGCACGTCCTCCAGATCATCGACCGAGTCACTCGGCTCCACGAGCGGGCAAATCACGTAGGCCTGCTGACCCTTTTCATGCGCCTCGCGGATGGCGCCATAGGCAAGGTCGCGGCTCGACTCGGAAAGCACGCGTGTCGTCACGCCAGCGCCAGGGACGGGCCGATGGCGGATGATGCTCGTGTCCAGATCACCGTAGACCGAAAGCGCCAGCGTACGTGGGATGGGCGTTGCCGTCATAACGAGCAGATCGGCACCAGGGCCCTTCGCACGCAGGGCGTTGCGTTGGCCGACGCCAAACCGGTGCTGCTCATCGATGACCACGAGTGACAGATGCTTGAACGCAACGTTATCCGAAAGGACCGCGTGGGTGCCAAAGAGGACATCGAGCTCGCCCGATTCCAGCTGGGCATGGATCCGCTCGCGCTCGGCCGCCGGCGTGGCGCCCGTCAGGAGCGCCCAGGTCATACCAGCCAGCGAGAGCAAGGGGCCGGTCTTATCGGCATATTGACGCGCCAGCACGCCCGTGGGCGCCATAACGCAGGCCTGCGTGCCGCTATCGGCAGCCACAGCCAGCGCGCAGGCGGCAACAGCGGTCTTGCCGGTACCGACATCGCCCAGCAGCAGGCGGTTCATCACGCGCCCGCCATCGCACATATCGCGCAGGATATCTTGGAACGCGGCCTGTTGCTCGTCGCTCAGCGAAAACGGCAGGGCCTGCTTAAGCGCGGCCAGGTGCTCGCCCGCGGCGTGGGCATAGGGCACCACATCGATCAGGCCGCCGTCGTTGCGCAGGCGCAGCGCCAGCTGCAGGTAGAGGCACTCCTCGTAGGCAAGCCGTGCGCGCGCGATATCGCGCTCAGCCATGCTCGAGGGAAAATGGATCGATCGAAGCGCACGGGCATTGCTCATCAGGCGGCGCTTGACGCGTAAGCGTGCGGGAATCGGATCGAAGGGA
Organism: Collinsella sp. AM20-15AC; assembly: GCF_003471405.1. Classification (NCBI taxonomy): domain Bacteria; kingdom Bacillati; phylum Actinomycetota; class Coriobacteriia; order Coriobacteriales; family Coriobacteriaceae; genus Collinsella; species Collinsella sp. AM20-15AC. The sequence goes on along the minus strand of NZ_QRJA01000026.1, from coordinate 3,135 downwards.
TTGCCGACGACCTCGAGCGCAACACTTACGATGCGGCGCATCCACGCCTGGCTCACCCCATCGCTCACATAATGGACCGGCAAAATGGTGCCCGCGGCGCGCCCTTCCTCAAGCTTTTCAAAGTGCGGCGAGGCCATCTGCTTAAAGCCATAGGCAAACTCGACCTTACCCATCACGGCCAGGCGGTCGCCCTGCTTAAGCTGCTGAGCAATCCAGGGCTGGCGGAAAAAGGCGACCTGCAGCACGCCCGTCTCGTCAACGAGTGAGACCTCGGTCACCGGCATGCGCGGACGCGGCTGCTTTTGGACGATACGGTCGACCGTGGCGATGATGGTGCACACGGTACCGATGGGCGCCATCTCGATGGACCAGGAGCGCGTAAAGTCCAGGTATCGATGAGGGATATGGAGAAGGAGGTCCCCCACCGTCCGAATTCCCAGACGGCGAAGGGCCTCCTCACGTTTACCCGAAACATATTTGAGTCGCGCGATATCCTCGTCGAGCGCATTGCTCTGGGCAAAGCGCTCCGAGACGCGCGGCACGGAGCACAGCTCGGACATGGGCAGTTGCCTACTCGATCGAGAAGATAACGGGATAGAGCGGCTGCTCGCCACGATGGGCGTCAATCTCCAGATCGGGCTGAGCCTCCTCGATAGCGTCGACGATCTCCTGGAAGGCTTCATCGGACAGCTCCTCGCCGGCCAGAATCGTCAGCGCGTCGCCCTCCTCTTCCTCCTGCATGCGGTTGATGCAATCGAGCGTGACCTGCTTCACGTCGGAGCCGACGACATCGATGGAGCCGGCAATGATGCCCATGACGTCACCGGAGTGAATTGGCGAACCGTCGGAGGCGCTGGAGTCGCGCACGGCGCGGGTGACCTCGCCATCGCGGACCTCGCTGATGGCGTCGACCATAGCGGCGACGGCATCCTCGAGCTCGGAATCGGGCAGGACCGCGAACAGCGCGGAGAAGGCCTGCGGAACGGTCTTGGTGGGAACGACGGCGACCTTCTTGTCGGTGCAGGCTGAGGCAGCGGCCTCAGCGGCCATGCGGATGTTGCCGTTGTTGGGCAGGATGATGACCGAGGTCGCGTTGACCTGGTCAACAGCGCCCAGCAGGTCTGCAGTCGAGGGGTTCATGGTCTGACCACCCGACACGATCACGTCAACGCCGAGGGACTTGAGGATGTCGGCCTCGCCGGAACCGGCGGCAACGGCGACAAAGCCCAGCGCCTTGGCGGGCTCGGCGGCCTTTTCCTGGTCCTCGTGGATCTTGGCGGTACGGTCGTGGGCCTCCATCTCCATGTTGTGGATAAAGACCTCATAGATCTGGCCAAGCTGCAGCATGTGCTCGAGCACCAGGTTTGGGGTGTTGGAGTGCACGTGAATCTTGTAGTCGGGGTAGGCACCCACGAGCAGCTCGCAGTCGCCCATGGAACCCAGGAACTTAAGGCACTCGTCCTCGTCAAAGGGAGCGTCGGCCTTAAAGAGGAACTCGTTGCAGTAACGGAACTCCGAGCCCTCCCAGTCGTCGTTGGCCTCGATCTCAACGCGACCGAGGGCCGCGTCGCGGGCAGAGCCGGCGGAATCAAACGTGGCGGAGAAATCCTCAACAACGGTGCTGCGGCCAAGAGCGGCGGCAACAAAGTTCTCCAGGAAAATAGCAAAGCCAAAGGCGCCGGAGTCGACCACGCCGTTCTCTTTGAGGACGGGCAGCAGGTCGGGCGTGCGTGCGACAGACTGATATGCCTCGACGACGATAGCGTCGAGCGCGTCCTCGGCCGAGAACTTCTTCTTCTCGCACTCGTCGGCCTTGGTCGAGACATCGCGCAGCACCGTGAGGATCGTGCCCTCGATGGGCTTGCGGACGGCCTGGAAGGCGACCTTGACGGCTCGGCGGAACGCATAGGCGATGTTGGCGGACGTAATGGGCTCGTCGGCAGAGACAAGACCCTCGGCCACACCGCGCAGGATCTGCGAGGTGATGACACCGGAGTTGCCGCGGGCGCCCATAAGAGAACCGTGGGTGATGGCGCCGGCGATGGCCTCCATGTCGGCGTCGGCAGGAAGGGCGGAGAGCTCCTTGGTCACCGAGGCGAGCGTGAGCGACATGTTGGTGCCGGTGTCACCGTCGGGCACGGGGAAGACGTTGAGCTTGTTGATCTCCTCGGCCTTGTCGGAAACGGCAGCCGCAGCGATCGGAAAACAGGTGCGAATGGTCTTTGCAATCATGGGTATTTGAATCTCCGTTTTCGGATGCTAGTTCAGACGGCTCTTGAGCGCGTCGATATGGATGCCGATCTTAAGGCTGGCGGGATCGATCTGGGCGATCTCCTGCAGGGTGAAGGCAACGGAGCTCGAAAGATTGTGGCAGACGGACTTCATGTTGACGCCGTTCTCGAGCACGACGTGAAGATCGACCGTAAGGCCGTTCTCGTCGGCGGAGACAAGCACGCCCTTGCGGAGGCGCTGACCGGCAAGCAGGCGCACGCTCTCGGCGCCCTGGAGCTGCTCAGCCATACCGACGACGCCATAGCACGTCATCGCGGCATAACCGGCAATATCGGCAATAACGTCGTTCGAGACGCTCAGGCTGCCGTTAATGGTCTCAGACACAAGAATCTCCTTATCTGGTGCTCGCGGCACCATGTCGTGGGAGCAATCATTGCATTATTCTACAACGACCGCGTCATGTTGAGGTGGTGGGTCGCGGGATTACATCCTCGACACGAAATGTTGATATGGCAACGTTCGAGTCAAATGGTCGCGGCATGAAAAAACCCGCCGCATAAGCGACGGGTTTTACAACTTGGCTCCCCGGGTAGGACTCGAACCTACAACAGCGCGGTTAACAGCCGCGTGCTCTACCATTGAGCTACCGAGGAATTTAAAAGCCCAGAGGAATGGGCTGAGAAATTCTGGCTCCCCGGGTAGGACTCGAACCTACAACAGCGCGGTTAACAGCCGCGTGCTCTACCATTGAGCTACCGAGGAATAGGTGCGTGCTCTCAAGCAACGAAGTTTATTATACGGACGAATCAGCGCAGGGCAAGAACTTTTTTAAGAATTTTTCCGACCTAGTCATTGGCCTTGATTATCGACTTTATCCGAACACCTCCCACATTCATCCGCACA